>JAHJJF010000024.1 GCA_018823135.1 Pseudomonadota bacterium | reverse complement strand
TGATTTTGACGACTTCTTGTGAAGCGTAAAAGGCGAGGTCATTTCTCCCCCTGCCAGAGAGTCAGGAGCTGATCGATTCCATTTTGCGCCATTGCCGTTAACTGCCCAAATTGATCAATGGTAAAAGGCTGTCCTTCAGCGGTTCCCTGAACTTCAACGAGCCTGCCGTCGCCGGTCATCACATAATTCGCATCAACCTCAGCGCTTGAATCCTCCTGATAATCAAGGTCAAGCAATACTTCGCCGCCAACGATGCCGACACTGATCGCCGCCACCGGCAGAATCGTCGGCATCTCGATGATTCCCTTTTGCGCCGCGTTTCTCAGGGCGTTTCGAACCGCAAGGGAGGCACCGGTAATCGAGGCCGTCCGTGTACCGCCGTCAGCGTTGATCACATCACAATCGACGCGAATCGTCCGCTCGCCGAATGATGAAAGATCAACCATCATTCTCAGAGATCTGCCGATCAGCCGCTGGATCTCGTATGTTCTTCCTGAGCGGCCTTGAACCGATTCGCGCCTGATCCGGCTGTTTGTGGCGCAGGGCAGCATTGCATACTCTGCGGTAATCCAGCCCTTCCCGGTATCCTGCAAAAAAGGCGGGGCCTTGTCCTCCACGGTCACAGCGCAGAGCACATGAGTGTTGCCCATTTTTATCATCAATGACGCATCGGCCTGGGGCTGAATGTTGTTTTCGATAATGATAGGCCGCAGCCGATCATTGGAACGGTTGTTTGATCTCATATTCTTCCCTGATGTATAATTAGCAACTCTACTTTAAGACTTGCCTTATCCTGATGTAATTGTGAGATAATCCAATATTTCTGAAGTCAGAAGCCAGAGTCAGAATTCAGAAAAAAGGCAAAAAAACCAGTTAGTCTGGCTCCTGAAGTCTGACTCCTGGATTCAACAAGAAATGAACAATCAGATATCAAGAAATGTCGTATCCCGGTTTAAGACCTCGCAGTCTTTTTCTTTTACCAACACCATATTCTCAAGCCTGATTCCGCCCCAGTCGGGTATATAAACCCCCGGTTCAACAGTAACCACCATTCCTTTCTTGAGCCTTTTCCGGTTCCGCCAGCTCAAGGATGGCGCCTCATGAACCGCCAGACCGACGCCATGCCCCAGGCCATGCCCGAAACGATCTCCAAGGCCGGCCTGGTTAATTACCTGCCTGGCAGCCTGATCGACATCAAAGGCCGACACGCCTTGTTTAATCATTTTAATCCCTGTTTGCTGCGCTTTTCGGACAATACGAAAAAGGGTTTTTGTCCAATCATCCGGTTCTCCCAACACTATTGTCCGAGTCATGTCGGAACAATAGCCGTTGAGCTTAAGCCCCATATCAATAATTATCGGCTCGCCTTTTTTCAAGGGCCGGTCCGAGGGCACAGCATGGGGGAGCGCACCGTTCGGGCCTCCGGCGACAATAGTTTCAAAGCTCGGCCCTTCAGCGCCCTTTTCCTTCATGGTTATCTCAATTTTCATCGCCACCTGCCGCTCCGTCTGACCCGGCTTGAGACCCATATACACTTCGTGAAACACTTCTTCGTTGAGGCGCACCGATTTTTTTATTTTCTCTATTTCTTCCGCAGATTTCACCAGCCGGTGTTTTTCCACGAGTCCGGTAAGGGGAACAAGATCCACACCAGTTTTATCGGTCATGGCCTTAAGCGTTTGAACCGCAGAATGCAAAAAATAATGGCTTTCAAAAGCAAGGCGTTTGATCCCCAGAGAAGAGAGCTTTCTTCTCAGGAGAGCAATCAGTCCCCGGCGGTACAATTCCACTTTATAGCCTTTTGCTTCCATTTCCGCCTGCAAGCCATAACGTGAATCAGTAAACAGAAAAGGCGTGCCGTCCACAGGTATGAGCAGAACCCCCGATGTTTCGGATATGGAGACATCCGTTGCCGTGTAACCACTCAGATAGCGACGATTTTCAGGCTGGGTAAGCAGCAGCGCATCAATCTTGCGACTCTTCATGCTCCGGCGGATACCTGTAAGCGTATGCGGCAATTGGGTTGTATTCATTGCTTAATTTTTGATGGTTTCATAGAAACGTGTAAACACAAGAAAATCGGATACTGAACAGTACTAACCTTACAGCAGCCCCAAAAAGAAGTCTTTCATATATGGAAAATCGAAGTCTTACAAGCTCATAACGTCTCTGGAGCTTTTTTTGCGAGGACGACAATTATCTCCTCGACAATTTCAATACGTTAGAAGCGGTATACGCGTCAGTATCGTAGTTTCGGAGTCTCGCAGAGCTCGCTTATCTACGATGCCGTCAATTTTCATTGATTGCTTGAAATCGGAGGCCGTTGTTTTTTGGAAACAAGATGCGGCTATAGCCTGGCCGGTCAAAAGTTAATATGAATCGGACTTGTCTCCCTCTGCACAAGTAAAGCGCGCAAAAAGCCTGGTACCCAAATTGGCGAGTTTTGTTGCAAGTTCATGGGTTGCAGAAAGGCAATCATGATTGCCGATATCAACCTCCAGGCCTTTATCCATAGCAATCCTCATGTCCGGTTCCATCCGGGCCACTTCCCCGGTAAACTTTCCCTGCCACTCCGTAATAACGCCCATGAGCCGAGAAATATTTTCAGGTGAGGCTTCTTCGGTGTCAACGCTCAATTCCATCTTCACAGGTATCTCTTTAATAACTCAGCCGCTGACTCACAAGCTCCTTGTGCTGATCAAGGGCCCGCCCATACTGATCATCAAGCTCGGATTTATATTTAAGCCATTCTTCCTGGAATTTAGGATGCCGGGATGGGTCAATATTGACTTTGACTCCGGTCTTTTTCGCAACAGACTGTTCCATTTGCTGCATCTGTTGCGCAAATGCATTTTCAAGCTGTTCACGCAATTGTTTTTTATGCTCACCGTACCGGTCCAGAATGCTCTTCATATCGCTGAAAACACTCATCAGGTCGCTACCGCCCTGTCCCAGTTGAAGCAACCCCTGAATCGCCCGGTTGACTTCTCCTGATTCCTCGTCACGGGGGAGCACAATATTTCGAAGAAGGGTTTTCGCCATTCCCTGGCGGATCGCCACCTGTTCGTCCGGCTTTACACCGGTGAACGACTGCAGCAGATCGTCATCATCGCCGCGCATGAAGCCTGCTGCCTTCCGCATCCCTTGTTTCTGTTGTTCTTCAGGATCAAGTGCCTCTCCTGATTCCGCAGTCATCCTGGCGGCTCGTTCCATTACCATATCCAGAGTACTTCGAATTTCTGCCATGGATAATTCCTCTCTTGTTATTTACTTCTTGCCTCTGTCATGCTGCCCGGGAATCATCTGTTTTTCCATCCGGGACGATGGCATGAGACAAAAAACATCTTTTGATAACGGGTAATTACATCTGCTTTCGCAGTCTTCTCGATGATGAATCCTCTGTCTCGAGGGACCGAAAATTCAAGTACATTTTAATTTTTCTGATTACAACAATTCCATCAAAGATACAAGCTACTTGTAAACGGCCTGCTCTTCGGCTAGAGTTTTCATGCGAAAATACAACAAGGGACAAAACCATGCGCGTCGCAATGTATTACAATAACCGGGACATCCGTCTTGAGCAAATTCCAACCCCTTACACCGGTGCCGGAGAATTGCTGGTAAGGATTCACGCAAGCGGCATCTGCGGCAGCGATGTCATGGAATGGTATCGCCTGCACAAGGCGCCGCTGATCCTCGGCCATGAAATCGCCGGTGAAGTGGTCAAGGTGGGAGAGGGAGTCAATGGCTTTGCGGTAGGCGACCGGGTCACCGCCACCCATCATGTCCCTTGCTCTACCTGCCATTATTGTCTGAACGGCCATGAAACCGTCTGCGACACACTGCTTTCAGGCACCCATTTCGCGCCAGGCGGCTTTTGCGAATATGTCCGGCTGCCGGCAATAAACGTTGAGCGCGGCACCTGGAAACTCCCGGACACTCTTGATTACGATGCCGCGACCTTTGTCGAACCCCTGGCCTGTGTTTTGCGCGGCCAGAATACCGCTGGAATGAACCCGGGAAAAAGTGTGTTGGTGCTGGGGAGCGGCATCTCCGGGCTTCTTCATGTCAATCTGGCCCGGGCAACCGGCGCCGGGCTGATCGTCGCCACGGACATAAATGCTTTCAGGCTGGGGGCGGCAAAAAAATTCGGAGCGGATCTCGCGCTTCCGGCAACTGAAAATATTGCCCAGCGATTCAGGGAGGCGAACAACGGACTCGGCGCCGATATCGTCATTGTCTGCGCCAGCGCCAAGCCTGCCTTCATGCAGGCACTGGATGCGGTGGAACGGGGCGGCACAATCCTTTTCTTTGCCCCTACCATGGACGGCGTCACCATTCCCTTGTCAGTCAATGATCTCTTCTGGCGCCGGGATGTGACACTCACCACAACCTATGCAGGAGGCCCTGCCGATTGTCTTGCGGCCCTTGAACTTATCCACAGAAACCGGGTGCAGGTAAAAGAAATGATCACTCATACCTTCGGTCTCGCTGATGCCCAGGAAGGCTTCCGCCTGGTGGCCGAAGGCGGCGAGTCGATCAAGGTCATTATCCATCCGCAGGAATGATTGTTCAGGTTGTTTAGACTGCAGGCTGAAGGCTTTAAGGTATAGAAGCACTGCTCAAAACCGGAAGCTCTTTTAAAATCTAACAGCCTAAACAGCTTCAGCCTCTCAACCTAAACCGTTACTTCAGATATGGAACTTATCAAAAACAAAATAATTATTTCTACTTTTTTCATTTGAATATTAAGGAGGAAACATCATGCCTGAAGCGGACAAGGAAGGAAAACAATTCCATCTCGACAAACCCCAGCAAGATGCCGGCTTTTTTCTCAAAGGCTCAAACTCCCTGGATTGGGGGATGAAAAACAGGTTAAGCCGGATTTTTAATCCCACCTCAGGCCGCACCGTCATGCTGGCAATCGATCACGGTTATTTTCAGGGCCCCACCACCGGCCTTGAACGGATCGACTTAAACATCCTGCCCATCGCCCCTTATGCCGACACCCTGATGCTGACCAGGGGGATTCTTCGTTCTCTGGTGCCTCCTTCCTATTCCAAACCCACAGTGCTCCGTGCCAGCGGTGGTCCGAGCATCTTAAAAGAGCTTTCCAACGAACAACTGGCCATGGACATGGAAGATGCCATACGACTGAATGCCTCGGCCCTGGCGGTGCAGGTCTTTATCGGCGGCGAATTTGAAACCCAGTCAGTGCACAACATGACCCGCCTGGTGGATATGGGCACCCGCTACGGCATCCCGACTCTGGCGGTGACCGCGGTAGGCAAGGACATGGCCCGCGACGCCCGCTATTTCAGGCTTGCCTGCCGGATGTGCGCCGAACTCGGCGCCCATTACGTCAAAACATATTATGTGCCGGACGGGTTCGAGACCGTCACCGCAAGCTGCCCGGTGCCGATTGTCATGGCCGGCGGCACAAAAATGCCGGAACTGGATGCCCTGACCATGGCCTACAATGCCGTGCAGCAGGGCGCCTCCGGGGTGGACATGGGACGCAACATCTTTCAATCGGACTCGCCGATCGCGATGATTCAGGCGGTGGGCAAGGTGGTTCACGAAAACCTCAAACCCCAGAAAGCCTACGAAATGTATAAAGATCTCAAGCACGACGAAGCAAAAAAGGATAAGAAAAAAGACAAACACAAGAAATAAAGCCTCAGCCCGTTATTTGATGAAAGCCCCGGACGCACTCCGGGGCTTTTTTTTCAGTGGCTGTTTTTTCCACGAGCCCTTGACCAATGACCGCATGTTGATAACTTAATCAATGATGCTGGGCTGTTACGATAATTTTCAACACCAGCAGCAGCCAGGGTGTTCCGTGCATGATAAAGTCAAACCAGTCTAAAGGCCGGACCAACTCCCCCTTGAACAGCATCTGAAGTTTTTCCCAGATATGCGGCGGCGAAAAAGGCGCAAGCCCCAAGGTTACGCATAATATTATTATCAGCGGCCATGGCAGTTCTGCGATGAATTTCACGGTTCAACCTCCTTCAGCTGCATTGTAACAGCAAATTCCGGACAAATTCCTCTAATACCTTTACCATTATCACATCGCGAGACCTTGCGGCAAATAATCCCGCACAAATAAGTTGACAACCCATCGTATAAAATTAGTCAATATGGGCAGCGACTCATCTTACAACCAATTCCGATCCATGGAGAAAAAAACATGCGCTGGCTACAATTCTTTACCCCGGTTCAATCCATTGATAGTCTGGAAGCAAAGGCCCTCCTTGCCGACCATGCCGATGAATATTTCCTGCTGGATGTGCGACAGCCCCGGGAATATGAAAAAAGCCACATTCCCGGCGCAAAGCTCATCCCGCTTCCCGATCTTCCGGGCAGGATGGCAGAGCTGGACAAAAACAAAAATATTATCGTCTACTGAGCGGTGGGCGGCAGAAGCCGGGCGGCTTCTCAAATACTTTCGGCAAACGGTTTTGCCCATGTCTTTAATCTTTCCGGCGGCATCAAGGCATTTCAGGGCATTACCGCACGCGGCCCGGAAACCCTAGGACTGGAATTGTTTTCAGGGGCTGAAAACGCAGTTGATCTCCTGGTGGTTGCCTTTTCATTGGAAGACGGCCTGCGGGATTTCTATCTATCCATGGAAAGCAAAATGATCCAGCAGGAGGTACAAAAACTGTTTGCACAACTCGCATCCATAGAAATAAAACATCAGCAACGGCTTCTTAAGGAATACAACCGCCTCACCGGAAAAAACTTCAGTATTGATGAGTTCCGTACGCAAAAGGTGGCAAACATCCTAGAAGGAGGACTCACCACCGATGAATATATCAGAGCGTTTGGCGCTGATATAAATTCAGCAACGGATGTTGTGGAACTTGCCATGTCCATTGAAGGGCAGGCCCTTGATCTCTATATGCGCGCCGGGGAGCGGACCACCGGAGATGCAGAAAAAAAGGTACTCCTCGATATTGCTGCCGAAGAGCATACTCACCTCCGTCTCCTGGGCAAACTACTCGACCGTATGGAATGAAAAAGGGCGCGATTACCGTTGCGTTGGGCAAACACTGACGGGATGCAGGCCTTCCAGCGTTTAAACCATTGAACGTCCCCTATAACCCGTTATCCGCTCTGATCCTCAGAAAAGACGGGAATTTGGGAATCCCGGATTGATAGAGTCCGTAGTATTTGAAAGTAATCAGGACACCAACCGGCGGCGGTGTGGTCCTTTCCGCGTCAGTGAAACCGGTACCGATTTTAAAGCGTGTGCCGTTCGACAATTCCACCAGCAGGGAGCCCAGTTTCCCCTGATTTTTCCCAGTACCAGGAACATGGCCGACAACCCTAGCCTCCATGTCCTGATAGCTCTTAACCTTGAGGATATTGCCGGTTCTTCCTTTCGAATATAAGGCATCAGGTCTTCTGACGATCAACCCTTCGCCACCGAGGTGCTCCACTCTGAGCAGTTCCTCTTGCAACTCCTCTTTATTCTGCACCGTCTTTTGCGGGATGACAAAGGCAAAGTCGGATGGATTTTTTGAAAACCATTCTTTGGCTTTGTCCAGCCTTTGCACGAATCCGCCTCCAGCGTCCGGCACATCAAAGATCGCAAACTTCAAATCCAGCCAGCCATTATGCGCCTTCTGGTGTTTGACCGCTCCAACGGTGCGTTCAAAAGTACCGCGGCCGCCCCATATTTCCCCTTCCAGTGCAAACTCCGGGAAATTACGAAAAAACTCGACCGGCGGATAAAAGGGCCGGCCGTTTTTTGAAAGCAGGGTTCTGCCGTTCCAATAGCCCCGAACCCCATCGAACTTTTCACTGACCAGCCAGCCGGCAATGTCGACATCATCCTCATAAACCTCCGGCAGCATGACCTCGAAGGCCGCGACTCTCTGACCATGCAGGCATCCGCCAAGAATAAGCAGCATGAAGGCAATTATTTTCTTTGTGAACATTTCTTCAAACCCAATAGTAAAGAAAGGTATCTGGTGTGCGTTGCAACGAGGAAACAAGATGGCGGATAACTATCCTGAAACGGGATTTTCCCAAAAACCATTGAAGCTAACTTAACACATAGACGGTGCCGCAGCAAGACTGCTTACGGCAGACAGGGAAACCAACCGCATCCTCAATATGACGGGGAGTAAAGGGGAGCAGACTTCAATAAATGACAAGAGCAAACCTGCCGCAATATTCCATTGATTCTAGAAACAAAAAACACCCTGGTCAGCGCCGGGGCTTTAAGGAGATAGCAGCTATACGTAATAAATGTTGTCTTCCTGATAATTACCCTGGGGTCGTCGGCTATTCTAAATTGTCCATCTCATGACGGACTATCTGTCCCCGGAGCATATAAATGACATCTTCGGCAATGTGGGTCGCATGATCGGCGATGCGCTCAAGGCTTCTGGAAACACTGAGCAGCATACCCAGATGCTGCTGCTGTTTCGCATCCTTTGCCAGTATTTCCTCAATCTGAATCCTGATCATATTTTTGGCTTTATCAACTTCATCGTCCCAGATGCAGACCTTGTATGCGAGATCAGCGTTCCCATCCACAAAGGCATCGAGGCACATTTTGACCATTTTTTTGGTTTCAGTAAACATATGGGCAAACTGCTCCGGGAATTGCACCGCATCGTCTGCCTGCAACCCATGGAAGTTCTTATTCAACATGATAAGCACCCGGTCAGCTATCTTGACAACGAGATCACCGATTCTTTCGAGATCATTGTTGATTTTCAGAACAGTGACAACAAAGCGCAGGTCACCGGCCACAGGTTGTAGCTGAGCCAGGATTCGCAGACATCGTTCCTCAACCGATATTTCCAGATCATCGATATTCTCATCGCTTTCAATAATCTCCCTGGCCATCGTCTCATCCCAATGCAGCAGTGCCTTTTCCGCTCTGAAAAGATTTTTCTCAACTTCTGAGCCAAGTTGGAGAATCTTATTTTTCAGTTTTTTAAGTTCCATATCCAGATTTTTAATCATAGCGCGGCCTTCTTCTTCCCTCAAATGAGGTTTTCAAATTGTTATCCTGTACATCTCAGCCGAAACGGCCGGTAATATACCCTTCAGTTTCTTTACGAATCGGGTCGGTAAAAATCTTTTTTGTTAAGCCATACTCAATGAGTTCACCGAGATACAGGTAAGCGGTCAGATCAGACACCCGGGCCGCCTGCTGCATGTTATGCGTGACGATAATGATTGTATAGTCCCCTTGAAGTTCACGGATCAAATCTTCGATTTTGGCCGTCGAACGGGGATCGAGCGCCGAGCAGGGCTCGTCCATCAAGATGATTTCCGGCTCAACGGCGATGGCCCTCGCTATACAGAGACGCTGCATCTGGCCGCCGGACATCCCCATGGCTGATTCATGCAGACGATCTTTGACCTCATCCCAGATGGCCGCTCGCTTAAGACTTCTTTCAACGGTTTCATTGAGGACTTTTTTATTATTTATACCGGCGATCCGCAGGCCGTAAATAACATTTTCATATATAGACTTCGGAAACGGATTCCATTTTTGAAAAACCATGCCCACACGCCGACGCAAGTCGATAACGTCAAGCTTGCGGTCGTGAATATCCTGGCCGTCAATCTTGATCTCACCTTCAAGGCGAATAGCATCGATGAGATCATTCATCCGGTTGAAACAACGAATGAGTGTTGATTTTCCGCAGCCGGAAGGACCAATAAGGGCGGTGACTTTCTTGCGGGCAAAGCCCATGGTGATATTGTCGAGGGCCTGTTTCTCACCATAGTAAAGATTCAGGTTTTTCACCTCAACAATGGCATCGGTGACCTGTTTGATAGCAGGGTTATCTTGCGGCATATATATTTCTCTTTTTAATTGCATTAGATATCTGAGATGGCATAGCGCTTGCGCATTTTATTCCGTAAATAAATAGCCACGCTGCACATGCCAAGCACGATCATGATCAGGAGCAGGGTGGTCACATATACCATCGGTTTTGCTGCTTCGACATTAGGCGATTGGAAACCGATATCATAAATATGGAAACCAAGATGCATAAATTTCCGGTCAAAATGGATATAGGGAAATTGGCCGTCCAGCGGCAAAGCAGGGGCCAGCTTGACAACCCCTGTTATCATCAGAGGAGCTACCTCGCCGGCCGCCCTGGCCATAGCCAGGATAAATCCGGTCATAATGCCGGGAGAGGCCATGGGGAGAAGCAAGCGTAAAAGAGTCTGAAACTTTGTCGATCCAAGGGCAAGAGATCCTTCCCGTATGCCGGGTGTGATAGCGCCAAGTGCTTCCTCCGTGGCGACGATAACCACAGGAACGGTAAGCAGACCAAGGGTGAGACTGGCCCACAGGATGCCGCCGGTCCCAAAGGTAGGGGTGGGCAAACGCTCCGGAAAAAATAACTGGTCAATTGTGCCGCCGATACCGTAAACGAAAAAACCCAGGCCAAAAATGCCGTAGACGATGGACGGTATGCCTGCCAGGTTATTAACTGCAATACGCACCGTCTTGACCAGGATTCCCTCGCGGGCATATTCCCGCAAATAGATACCCGCCACGACTCCCAAGGGGAAAGAGAGCAGGCTCATGAGAAAGACCAGCATGATCGTGCCGAATATGGCGGGAAACAGGCCGCCTTCTGTATTGGATTCACGCGGATCCGTTGTGAAGAGTTCAAAGATTTTGGCGGAATAATGGATAATTTTGGCAAACAGTGTCATTGCGTTTGGTTGATAGGCGCGGACTATGTCTGACAAAATGATTTTTACCTCTTGGCCGTCAGCGCTTGTGAATGTTGCATAATTTTGCGATAGCTGCTCTCTGATAGAATTGTTTTTGGAAATAATTTCGCTGAATTCAGACTGGAATGCCTGTTCCTTCTGCAGCAGACTTTGAATACGCTGATCGCTGTCCGGATAGTTTTTGCCTCGTAGTTTGGCAAGCTTGTTGTGCAGGCCCTCAATGACGGAATTTATCTTCTTCACCCTCTTCTCAAGGGTTTCCTTTTCTTCCTGAAAATGCGCAATCCCGCCGAGGGATTCCTGCAAAATGTGTAAAGAGAAATCAGCCTCAGGAATGTCCTTTGTGTAAGATGGGGCGCGGATGGCTTTGAGATATCCATAGAAATTGCCATATTCCTGGCGTTCCAAGGCAAACGCAGCTTCGGGGTAGGTCTGCTTGGTCAGATTGTCTTTGGCAAACCATTTAAAATCAAGACTGTACAGATCCCGGTTGCCGATTTTGAGTTGAATTTGCGTGATTTTCCCATCGCTTTTCTCAGTCCGGGAAATCTCACCAAGATACTTTTGACCATCTGCAAGGGTATATTCGACCAGCCGGTGCGGCCAGAAAACCGTCATGCCGTTATAAATGACAACCCCAATCAGCAGAATCGTCATGCTGATTATCGCCGCCAGGGATAAACCGGAGGCCCAGATAAAGGGTTCACCTCTCCTGAAGAAGTTTTTCATTTCTATTTTAAACCTTTTCGCTCGCGTTAATAACGGCCATATTTCTTTCTCAGTCGTTCCCGGATAATTTCGGCGGCAGTATTAAGGACAAAGGTGAGGGAAAACAGTACAGTAGCACACAGGAAAAGCACCCGGTACAGTGTCCCGCCAAAGGGAGCCTCAGGAATTTCCACCGCGATATTGGCCGACAGGGTTCGCATGCCATTGAAGACCGACCAATCCATAATCGGAGTATTGCCGGTTGCCATGAGCACCACCATGGTCTCGCCCACCGCACGCCCGAAGCCGATGATCATCGCCGCAAAAATACCCGGACTGGCGGAAGGCAGCACCACCCGCCATACCGTTTGCCAGCGACTGGCTCCCAGGGCAAGTGAGGCTGCGGTCAGGCTTGGCGGAATATTGGAGATTGCATCTTCGGTAATCGAAAAAATAATAGGGATGACGCAGATGCCGAGCCCAAAGGCGATAATAATACAATTGCGCTGGTCGTAACGCATGCCCAGATCATTGTAAAGCCAGAGCTTGAACTCACCGGCAAAGAAAATTTGTTCAAGCACCGGGGCGATTTCAACGGCGAGCCAACCAGTCAAGACCAGGACAGGCAGCATAATTACAAATTCATACCCCTTAATCCGGTTGGCAAATTTACGGTCCCGATAGAGCGGCTGAATAATCAGCATGATCACAGTAAAGATGAAGGGCAGTAGAAACAGACTGGAAATCAATGGGAAGATTGAATTTTCAATAATCGGAGCAAGCCAGAGGGCGATAAGAAAACCAATGACCACTGAAGGGATTGAGGCCATTATTTCGATAACCGGCTTGACAATGCGTTTAAACTGCGGCGTGGCAAACTGGCTGGTGTAGACCGCGCCGAAAATGGCCAGCGGGACGGAAAAGAGCATGGCATACAGCGTGCCTTTCATGGTGCCGAAGATGAGGGGGACAAGGCTGAGCTTCGGTTCGGCATCATCGCTCTGGGCGGATGACTGCCAGACATATTCCGGCTGGTCATATCCTTCGTACCAGATTTTTCCGAAGAGCGTCTTCAAGCTGGTTTCCGGATGCGGGTTGTCGATCCTCCACATGTGCAGCGTGTTGTCATCGTCCAGGGTGATCAGGTTGTTGTCTTTGAGGGAGAGGCCAAAAATCCTTGCTTGCACCGAGAGTCCGAACAGGTTGTTTTCGCTGGTGACATGGTCTGCATGGATGGCTCCGTCTTCCGATAACGTATAAATAGTCTTGCTGCGCCTGGAAGCCAGAATCTTTTTCACCGGACCCTTGTGAGCGGCAAGATCATGAATTCTGTGCATTTTCCTGGTATTACTTTGGGGGTCTGAGCGCACCGGCATCCAGGTTGACACCTTACCTTCACTGTCTGCGACCACCAGGGACTGTCCGCCAAAAACCATGCCGAGTAAAGAAATAGCGATATTGTCAGTCGTTGCGGCAAAAGTATCGGTTTTCTTATATGCTTCAGGATCAGTAAGATCCCAACGCACTATATAGCCGTTATCCGTTGCCGCATAGAGAGCAGCAGCATCGTCATCCAGCGTCATAGTGACAAGTTTCCCCGGCATGGGGTCACGTATTGCCAGTGAAAAGGTTTCGGTCTCTTCATTGCCAAAAAGGTCAATGGTTGTGACTTCGTGGGTGATCTGCAGGGTGTTGTCAGTAAAAAGATCAATTCTGCTGAAACGATTATTTGTCGAACGTCGGGCAAGGCTCATGAGTAATGACTCAGGGTGTTGTGGAGCCGGCCAGTCCTTGATGGTGCTGACATGCGGAACAATTTTTCGCTTATTTTGCTCCTCATATTCCGGCACATAATCGATCTCGACCATGGACAACCTGCCGTCCTGCCAGAGAATATTATTGATGGTGCCGAAATACTGTTCGACCTGGAAAATCATTATGTCCGGTTGAGAGCCCAGCCTTTGCTCACTGAGCAGATCACCGGTAATCGCAGAATAGAACCGCAGGGCCCCATCGTTGCTCAGGGTGTGAAACATCTGCTGATAGCTGTCAAGTCCGATGGTCAGGATCGGGAGACTCTTCTCCGGAAGCTGTAGGGCAAGTTCTGTGGAGCGCAATCGGGAAGGAGCGAAAAGCGGCAGGGTGACCCGGACAATAAGGACAAGAATGGCCAGCACGCTGACAATGACCAGAATGCCGCCAATTTTGATGATTTTCTTGGCAAGGTTGTCTCGTCGGCGCGCCCGTTTGCGAAATTTCTCGTTCATCCAAAACCTGCTTTTTTAAAAACAATTTGAACCAGATGCAGCGCTGGGCAATGCATCTGGTTCAAATTATCGAGTTAAGTTAGAGTTTCATTAAAACTGTCCCGGCGACTATTGTATTTTTGTAAGCTCTTTTGCTCCAACTTTAGCAGGCAAAGGCAGATACCCGTCTTTTTCAACAATTTCCTGACCTTCTTTAGAGAGAACGAACTTCAGGAATTCCTGCTGCAGTTTTGGCAGCGGTTTGTTCGGCTCTTTGACAACATAGATGTAAAGCATCCTGGAAAGCGGGTAGCTGCCGGAAAGGACGTTCTGCATGGTTGGCTCAAATGCCTGTTCCCCATCTTTTTTGGATAAGGCGATTGCTTTGACTCCGGAGGTCCGGTAGCCGATCCCGGAGTAACCAATCCCGGCCAGATCTTCGGTAACCCCCATCACAACTGATGCCGAGCCCGGTTGCTCCTTCACTGTATCCCTGTAATCGCCCTTGTAAAGTGCATGCTCCTTGAAATATCCATAGGTGCCGGAGGCTGAATTTCTCCCATAGATACTGATCGGCTGCTGTCCGAGCCCGCCGACGACCCCGAGATCAGACCAGGTGGTAATGTCTTTCGGATACCCGCTTTTCCTGGTCTTTGAAAAGACAGCATCAACCAGGGGAAGGCTCATGGAATCGATGGGGTTGTCTTTATGCACGTAAACCGCCAGAGAATCGAGGGCAACCCCGATTGCCGTCGGCTTGAAGCCATATTTCTTCTCGAATTGGTCAATTTCGGAGCTCTTCATCTTGCGTGACATTGGACCAAGCTGGGCGGTGCCGGCAATCAGGGCGGGAGGCGCGGTGCTCGAGCCTTTTCCTTCAATCTGAACCCGGACGCTGGGATTTTTCTGTCGAAATGCTTCCGCCCAGTAGGTCATGAGATTGTTCAAGGTGTCCGAACCGATGCTGTCCAGGTTGCCGCTGACACCGGAGACCTGTTGATAGACAGGCAGTTCAGGGTCAACATTGGTTTCTTTTGCCGTCACGGTGCCGGATGCAATCAGACAGACTGCCAAAGCACCAAAAGTAAGTCTCTTTGCATGTTTAAATAACTTTAGTTTGTTCATTTTCATGGCGTTTCTCCTTATTGAATTGTTGCAATCTACCATATGAATTATTTGGGTTTTGTTAAAATTTGGTTAAATTTTTCTTGCTGTTTCAAGCATGGATGTCCTCTTTCACTCCTTGCCGATTTCATGAGTTATGAGCGAATAGTCCTTTCCTGATTTTGAAAGGTAATGACTCTTTATTAAGAGAATGTGAGGAAATCGTTAATATCTGATTAAAGTTGATGAAATCGTAGCATGATCCCAGCCGGTCATTGCGCGGAGGCTTGCCGCCGAAGCAATTTCAATATTATCGGCACGTTAGAGATTTCCGCGCGGCGCTCGCAATGACAAAAACGGCGAATTTCCGATTTTACCCCTCTCTTTTGACGGAAGAAATTATTTCAGCCTCTGATTTTGGGCCCTTGAAAAATTCCAACCAGCATTTCCATGGCAGTGTTTCGAGTCCGCATTCCCTGGGACACGGAAAATCTTCTACCACCATCGGGCAATTTCCACACTGTTTGGTGCAGATATACTTGGCGGCACGTATCAGCGCCATTTGAGCATTCTCTTGTTGCATGGAAACTCTCCTGAGGTGTCTTCGAGACTCAGAGGCGCCTGTTCTAGTGTTGTTCCTCTTCATATTAGATTCTCTTGCCATCTCCATGATTTTTGATTGACCTCTCTGTCTGTGTACAGAAAAGGTAGATCGACTTTGTTAAATGACTATGAGCAATTTGTTAAAAAATGATTAAGAATGCCCTCTTGAACATTTTCTTGTGGTGGAAGCCAGCAGTTCTATTTTATATTCAAGGTGGAATTCACAGTCAGCAGGACAGGATGCACTCATGAGCCTCTCGCAAAATGAACAACTGCTCCGATCGGCTAAAAGTTTCCTGCGCTGCGTCTTCATTGTGAAATCGTCCTCAACGGAGCGCTGCTACGCTTCCGGGCGATTTCACGCATCATCCTTGCTCAGAATATTTTTCTCTCGATCTCGCTACGATGATCATTTTGCAAGAGGCTCTCATGACAAAAGAAAAGATCTGGCTTGTTGAGGACGAGGAAGATATCCTCGCCTTAATCTATTACAACTTGGAAAAAGAAGGCTTTGCCGCCACGGGTTTCCAAAGCGCCGAGGAATTGTTTGCCGACAAGGGAAAAGATCTGCCGAATCTTATTATCCTTGATGTCATGCTGCCCGGGATGGACGGCTTTCAGGCCTGTCGAAAACTTAAGGAACAGGAGTTGTACGCTTGTATTCCCATCTTGATGCTGACGGCCAGAAGCGAGGAGAGCGACATCATTGCCGGGCTTGAACTGGGCGCCGACGATTATCTCACCAAACCATTCAGTCCCCGGGTTCTTATTGCTCGGGTAAAGGCACTTTTGCGCCGGGTCAATGGAAATGCCGCAAAGGTAAGGGACAAAATTGTATTTGGCGATTTTCTCATTGATAATGATCGGCATGAGGCTTTTATTGAAGGGAGACCTGTCGCACTTACCGCCACGGAATTCAGGATATTAGCCCTGTTGGCGGCAAAACCAGGATGGGTCTTCTCCCGGGACCAGATCATAACAGCTGTTCACGATGGCAATATTTCCGTTACAGACCGGACTGTCGACGTTCAGATCGTTTCCCTGCGGAAAAAACTTGGCGGTCACCAATCCCTGATTAAAACGGTTCGAGGCGTTGGTTACAAACTGGACGAAAGATGAAAAAGAAACGTCTTCTCTGGCAGATTTTCCCCCCCATGATCATTGTCACCATTGCGGCTGTCATTGGTGCGACCTTTTATGCATCAAGTGTCCTGAAAGAGTTATATCTCGATCAGACAAGGGAAGATCTGACAATAAGAACCCAACTTGTTGTTGAGCAGCTGTATGATGAATTTGCTTCTGGAAATCATCAACGCCTCGTCAGTCGCTGCCGTGAAGTCGCGGCCCAGGTCCAGGCGCGCATAACCCTGATTCTGCCCAACGGTGAAGTAATCGCTGACTCAGTTGAAAATCCGGTCCGGATGGATAATCATGCCGATCGAGAAGAAATCGCCGCGGCCCTTAAAGGAGAAAGGGGTAGATCCCTGCGGTTTAGTCGCACTTTGGGTAAAAATATGCTGTACTCGGCGCTTCCCGTTATTATTCATACCGGCCCCTCTGCTCTGCCGGAAAACCTATACGGGGTGGTACGATTATCAATTCCTCTGGTGTCCATTACTACTGTTTTGCATAAAATCTATTGGGAATTTTTTCTCGGTGCCGTTGTCCTCCTGCTCTTTTCCTCCATGACAACATTTTTTCTCTCTCGAAGGATAAGCTCTCCTCTGGAGGAGATGGGACGTGCCGCTGAACGTTTCGGCAGGCTGGACCTGAGCAGAAAGATTGTCTTTTCGGAAAAGGACGCCATTTCACTGGAGGTGGCCGGCCTGGCTGAAGCGATCAACAAAATGGCCACGGAACTCCACGAACGCATCGACACGGTTACCAACCAGAAAAACGAGCTTGAGGCCGTCTTTAAAAGTATGGTTGAAGGCGTCATTGTCGTGGATCCAGGGGAGCGAATTCTGCGCGCCAACGACACTGTTTCTACCCTCTTTAATATACCAGCAAAAAAAATGATCGGCAGGTCGGTTACTGAAACATTCCGGGACGCTGATTTCTCCCGGTTTGTGCGCGAGACTCTGGCCGGAGACCACTATTTGGAGAGGGATCTTGTTTTTGACCAAATAGAAGGCGAGCGTTATTTGCACGCCGGCGGCACAGTCCTATACGATGGTTCAGGTAAACGAGTGGGCGCCTTAGCGGTCTTATACGATATCACCCGGACAAAAAAGCTTGAAAATATGAGAAGTGAGTTTGTGGCCAATGTTTCCCACGAGTTAAAGACCCCAATTACCGCCATCAAGGGCTTTGTCGAAACACTTCTTGATGGTGCTCTTGAGAATGGAGAAGATGCCGGAAAATTTTTAGAGATCATTCAGAAACAGGCAAACCGCCTTAATGCCATTGTTGATGATCTCTTGAGTCTTTCCAGAATAGAACAGGATGAAAAACAGAATGAAATCGAGCTGCAGGAACACAGCCTTTGTCCCGTGTTGGAAAATTGCCTTGAAGCCTGTGCCATGAAGGCCCGGGGGAAAAAAATTGCCCTTAAACTGGATTGCGGACCACGCATCATGGTGCCCATGAACCAGCGCCTACTGGAACAGGCCATAACAAACCTCTTGGTCAATGCCATCAAGTATAGTTCAGAAGAAAGCGACGTGCAGATTAACGCCTCTCATCTGGCAAAGGAAATCCATATTAACATCATCGATCACGGCTGTGGTATCGCCCGCGAACATCTGCCCAGGTTGTTCGAACGTTTTTATCGCAGCGACAAGGCACGCAGCAGAAAACTTGGCGGCACCGGCTTGGGCCTTGCCATCGCCAAGCATATTATTCAGGCGCATGGAGGAGATATCGCAGTGAAAAGTGAACCTGGCAAAGGCAGTACCTTTACAATTATTTTGCCGATAATTTCCTAGGGTAATCCTATTTTTTGACATAATACTCTGGCTGAGAATACTTGCTATTAGAGGAAATTGAGGAAACAGTAAATTGTTCCAGCTTAACCTTTCGTAATCATTAGATATAACGTGGTTTAGTTGTTGAATATGTCATATGTCAAGCATGAAAATCACTTAAAAAGGTTCCGCAAGCCTTTTCAGCAATATCCATACCCCAGTTAAAAAAAATACCAAACTATACGTTAAAAAACATTTTTCTCCATAACATAAGATTGATTCTGCAAACCTTGGATGTCAAGTCATTGAGTGTCAAGCATTGAATGTTCGGATGTTTATGAACTAAAAAACCGCGACAATTTGCCACATTGTCAAGCCCGTATGCATTGGAGTATAAATTTAGACATACGGTCCCGGAATGATTAATATCCCCGTGTTAATCCAGTTGAGGACTTTTTGCCGATTCCATCCGCACTCCACCTTACCCCGAAGGAGTGCGGATGGCCATTTTCATCCCTGACAACCCCTCCCCCCCTTTCCCGTCAAAAAAACCACCTGTCTTTTGTTTAACCAGCCAAGGGGATGTCTCGCTACAGAAGGGTATAGAGGTAGCCGAGATAGCAGCAGAGCAGAAGAACCCCGTGCCAGCGCCTGACTCCCTGCCACAGAACAAGACAGGGTACGAGAACCGCGGAAAAAGCGATCATCACCGGCAGATCCCGGCAAAGAAGCTGCCTTTCAAGGTGAAACGGCATGACCGCCGCCGTGGTGCCGAAAACCATCATCAGGTTAAAAAGGTTGCTGCCGATCACATTGCCGACAATCATATCCGACTCTTTGCGGCGCGCAGCGGAAATGCAGGAAGCAAGTTCCGGAAGCGAGGTGCCCACTGCGGCAAGGGTAAGACCGATAACAAGCTCTGAAACCCCGAAATACCGTGCCATGTCAACGGCGCCGTCAATGAAAAAATCAGCGCCCAGGGCCAGCAGGACCAGGCCACCGACAATCAGGCAAAGGAGTATCCAATAGGAAAATTTCTTCCCCTGGAGCTCTTCTTCTTTCACCCGGTGATTCCGGACATCATGGTAAGCAAGGTAGGTATACAGAATCAACCCGGCAATAAACATGATGCCGAGAATTCGATAAAAAGTTCCGAACCAGCAGATCACCGCCACTATCAGACTTATTGACAGCAGAAGGTACAGCTCGGTTTTCAGCACCTTAATATGCACCGCAAGGGGCGCGAGGATTGCCGAGCAGGCGAGAACAAGACCGACATTGGCAATATTGCTTCCCACGACATTGCCGATCATGATATCAATG
>JAHJJF010000023.1 GCA_018823135.1 Pseudomonadota bacterium | reverse complement strand
CCGGCCATCTTCTTTATTTCTTTTTCGAATTTCCCCGGATTTTCCAGATAAATAAACGAATCGAGAATTGTCAGCACCGTAGGTATGTGAACCTTTTTGGTCTGGTCAATAAGATCGTTTTCAGTCACTATTGAAAGAAGCTTGCCATCCTCATCCACCACCGGAACGCCGCTGATTCCGTTTTCAAAAAGAATGCTGGCGAGTTTATCCACTGGCATATCAGGCGACACGGTTATAACATCTTTAGTCATAATGTCCCTTGCTTTAAGCATTTATTCTCCATTGATACAATTCCTGGTTAATAAGGCAGATGACATCTTTATATAAAAGCATATAGAGTATCCCTGGAAAATTCTACGAAAAAAGGGGGAAAAACAGAGTATTTCAGTGGGGTAAGTCAAACAATCAGAAAAGAGCTGAAAAGTCTTATGATTTTTCGTCCGGCTGCCAGGTAATCATATGGCGGGCATTATGAAATTCAATCACCGGCTTGTCATCGGTATTGATCTTCCCGGAAGCTATGGTATTGATATATTCTTCAGACATGAGAAGCCTGAAACTTCGATTGAGGTCCGGACGCTTTTGCACCACCTGTTGAACAATTCTGTCGGGTAGCGTGATGAACGGCGTATTTGAGCCGACAAGGATCACAAAATCGCCCTCCACATACCAGGCAAGAGAATGATTGAAATGTCGCGAAAAAGTCCGGACAACGATTTCCAGATCATCACGACTCATCATGAAAAAATCCACCCATACGGCAAAAACCCCGGTTGGCGTAAGCCGCTTTTCAGCAATTCTAAAAAACTCATCAGTCAATAGTCCGGCAGACGCCGACTCAACAGCCCATGAGGGGCTTGCGATAATCACATCGTATGAAATAGGCGAAAGAAGAAGATAATTTCTGCCGTCAGCCTTTATATGATCTATACGTGGATCGGAGAATAACGAAGGGTTAAGGACTGTCCTGTTCACTTCAATGATCCCTTCACTCAGCTCGACAGAATCAATGTGATTGATGGGGTATTGCGCCAGATATTTCAGGGTGTTTCCGGAGCCGAGGCCGATATTGAGTACTGACTGAGGCTGACCATAAGAATAATGCAGGGTGGGCAGATAGGCCAACATGGCAAAACCACGGTCATCGCCTGCTTCCCTCTTGCCATTATTAGTCAGAGCCCATTCATATTCGTTGTTGTGAACCTGGTATTTGATCAGAGCCACATCGCCGTCAATGCCTTCATTATGGTAAACGACGTTTTTCTCTCCGTGCTTTTCAAGATGCTCATAGACTTTATAAGCCATATCGTAATCGCCGAACCTGAAGGCGTTAAAATAGCTGAAAAAAGGAAAATCCTGTTTAGCAACAATTGTCGAAACCGGAACGAGAACCAACAGCGCCGTGACAACCGGGATAATTTTCTTGAAATCCTTAGAAAGAATAATGATGATACCGGCGGTGAAAATGTTGAGCGATGCGGCGATGAGGGCTGCTCCCTTAACTCCCAGAGTAGGAATGAGCAGAAATCCTGCGGCAGTTGATCCGACAATCGCCCCCAGCGTGTTGATTCCATAGAGAAAACCTGCTTGCTGTCCGGCATCACTTCCTTCTTTGGCAAACAATTTCACGACAAATGGAAAGGTCATTCCCATAAGTGTTGTGGGTATTCCCATAATCATGAAAACAATTATGAATTGAACAATTGAGAAGGTATTAAACGAAAGATGAAACGTATAAAAACTCTTCATATACAGTGGCGTTAAAGCGAGTATAACCGGCATGACAATTATTCCGGCAAGTCCGATCCCCAATTCACAATAAGCAAATGCCAAGGATATCCGTTTTATTTTCGGAATCAGAATAGCGCCAAGCCACCCACCCACGGAAAGGCCCGCCATGAAGGCGGCAAGCATGGTTGAAACAGCATAGGTGGATGATCCCATGATAGTTGATAAACTTCTGGTCCACACAACTTCATAAATAAGTGCCGCTGCACCGGATAAACCAAACCCTAGGAATACGAAACGGCTTATTAATTTCTGTCTTTTCTTTTCTTTTTCATCCATGCCATCACCAAAAAAACACAGTTAATGCTACTAATAATAATTACTAACTATACCACATTTAAATAAAAAAAGAAACCACCTTTATTGCACATAACATGTTGATATAACAAAGAAAAAAACCTAACATTTCTTTTTTGCGTACTATATACATACTTTTACAAAAATTATTTATGTGTCTCAATATGAAATCCATACACAAAGTGAGAACCTTATGCTGCTACTTAAAAGTATTCTAGTACAATTCAGAATAACCCCGGTTATTTTAAAGAAACGAGTATGCTATAAATGTTTGCAGAATTATCAACCACACGAAAAGGGGGGCGAAATTAATTTCACGGCGACCAAGGGCCTACAAAGTAGAAACCCTGTGTTCAAAACCGCTCTTAAAATGCGCCCCTGTTTTCTAATAGTTACAGGTGAACAAAAGAGCAGATATATGAAGACTTCAAGTCATATTTTTTGGGTATAGGCGTATGCGAAAAAATGACACCGAAGAAGGTTTACCCGCGTGAAGACCATGGAAAACTGGATAACTTCCGTATTCAAAAATGGGACGGGTATGGCTTTATCTCCGGTCAAAGGACAAAGCCCAGAGTTGACTGCCCCAAAAAAGCCCTCACCCTATAAGGACGAAGGCATTTATAAAAATAAATTCGGCGGCGACCTGAACCCACACAGTAGAAACCCCGTTCAGACCACTCGCGCTGAGAAGCATCCAGAGTTATGTCTGTGTTTGTGATGGGTAAAGGTGCAAGGAAGAGGTCTTCGTCGCTGTACAAGTGTACGCGTCGAAACCGATAATTCGTGTTCATGAATAGGAACGGGTGTGATCTCCTCGCTGTTGTCGGAGCCACAAAAAAAATGCCCTCACCCAGTAAAGGATGAAGGCATATATAAAAAAGAATTCGGCGGCGACCTACTCTCCCACACAGTCACCCATGCAGTACCATCGGCGCTGAGAAGCTTAACTTCCGTGTTCGGAATGGGAACGGGTGTGACCTTCTCGCTATTGCCACCGAAAAACTAAATTCGATAATAAATTACTACTCTGTTTCAAATGCCCGGCCTTTACTCAACGACTCGAGACTGAAACACGTCCCGCTGTTGTGTTGCGGGACAAAATTGAAATTCGGTTTTATTTGTTTATCGGTTCATTTTGTTTGATGTGTTATCAACAACTCAACCAAACCAACAAATATGACCAATTAAACCAATCAAACTGTTTAATTGATCTCTGAAAATGGTCGGCCAACAAAGCGGGCCGACGTGAGCATGCCGGAACATTCTATGCGTCTTCGGCAGTGCAACTTTTTCAGATTAAATTAATTTCTGAAAATTGAATAGCGTATTTCCTAAGCAGCAGTCTCTTTATAAAGAGGGATAAGAAAAAAATATGGTCAAGCCGCACGGCTGATTAGTATCGGTAAGCTCCATGCATTACTGCACTTCCACACCCGACCTATCGACGTCGTAGTCTGCGACGTGCCTTCAGGTACCATTTGGTACGGGATATCTTATCTTGAAGTAGGCTTCCCGCTTATATGCTTTCAGCGGTTATCCCTTCCGAACTTAGCTACCCTGCGATGCGGCTGGCGCCACAACAGGAACACCAGTGGTTCGTCCATTCCGGTCCTCTCGTACTAGGAACAGATCTTCTCAAATATCCTACGCCCGCAACAGATAAGGACCAAACTGTCTCACGACGTTTTAAACCCAGCTCACGTACCGCTTTAATTGGCGAACAGCCAAACCCTT
>JAHJJF010000022.1 GCA_018823135.1 Pseudomonadota bacterium | reverse complement strand
TTGTCGACCAAATGGCGTTTGAGTATGATTACTTTTTCTTCTGGCGTATAATTGTGTCGTTTCTTTTTCATTGAATTCTCCTTTGTCTGAGTATGTTAACTCAGACATCAGAAAATTCCAATTCACGCTGAACCAAGACAGTATGCAATCGCATATTTTAATATTCTGGTTGTTTCGGGCTAAACAAATTACCTTTGATGCTCATTTGTTGAATTGTGGTATATTCGAAAAATTTAAGTGAATTGGTTAACCAGAGTAAAAAATGCAAGACGCCGATCAAAATATCTCTCGATTCAGCAGATGTGAGGTAGGAGAAAATTTTTCAGGCCTACGCTTGGATATTTTTCTCGCTCAGGAAGATCCTTTAACCGGATGTTCCCGGTCCATGTATCAGGACCTCATCAGGAACGGCCATGTACTGGTGAACGGTGAATTGCGAAAAATCAGCTTTCGTCTCAACCAGGGAGATTTAGTCACTGTGGAGCCTCCGCCTCTTCAGGAAAACCTGTTGGCTGCCGAAAAAGTTCCCTTTGATATTCTGTTTGAGGATAAGCATATATTGGTTCTTTCAAAGCCCCCCGGAGTTGTCGTTCATCCGGCCTGCGGCCATTCAAGTGGCACCCTTGTTCATGGACTGCTTTATCATTGTGACGATCTCGCGGGGATTAATGGGCAAGTGCGACCAGGAATTGTGCATCGCCTTGACAAGGATACTTCCGGGGTCATGGTGGTTGCTAAGAGCGATCTGGCGCATCATTCTCTTGTCGACCAGTTCAAACAGAGAAAAGTCGAGAAGATTTATCGAGCAATTATCACCGGACATCCTGCATCGTCACATGGCAGGATTAATTTGCCCATCGGCAGGCATCCCATAAACAGAAAAAAGATGGCTGTTGTTGAAAACGATGGCCGTGAGGCGGTTACAAACTGGAAACGCATAGAAAACTTATCCGATAATTTTGCTTATATTGAATTGGGTCTTGAGACCGGCCGGACACATCAGATCAGGGTGCATATGGCCTCTTTGGGTCATCCCATTGCCGGGGATAATGTGTATGGGGGGAAAAAAAAATTTCCTCCCTGGGCCAAGAGGCAATGTCTCCATTCGTATAAATTGTCTATCGCACATCCTGAAAGCAAAGAACCAATGAAGTTTGTTGCACCTCTTTGGGAAGACATGAAAAAGGCCCTTGATGTTTTGCAGGTAAAGTGAGGCCGCACTCTCTGGACTTGAATCTGGAACAGTGAATATATTCATCGTAGCTCGAAGGCCTGTTTTTACCCCCAGCGGGGTTCTTCATTTTCCTAAGGAGAGAAACGTTAAGATTCGGAGCATGAGGGATCCATCCAGATTGTATAATAAAAGTTTATTTTTCATGTCCAACTCTGACATGCGGATGATTAACACCTTTTTAAGCCGAGAAAGAGATGAATAGGGCTGATATTAAAGAAAGATGTTACGGGCTCACGGGAAGTATGGGATCCGGAAAAAGCGCAGTGTCCGACTTTATGAAGAAATCTTTCGGGCAACATCATGTGGATGCCGATCTCGTTTGCAGGGATTTGCTTGAGGTGGGGCAACAGGGTTGGAAGATTCTCAATGAAAAATTTGGAGATATTTTTTTTCACAAGGATGGGAGTCTTAACCGGGAGCAGTTGCGAAAAAGGATTTTTGAAGATGGGAATTTCAGGGATGATCTGAATAGTCTTTTGCATCCTCTGGTTCGCGTGGAGATAAACAATCGGCTGATAGCTGAAGCGGCCATTCACCCGGAAATAAAGCATATAATTGAAGTACCGTTACTTTTTGAAGCGGGATGGCAGGAAGATTTTCACACGGTGATAGTCGTTTATGCTGATAGAGTGCGATGCGCGGAGCGGATTATGGGACGAGACGGTATTGCCATGCAGGATGCCTTAAAAGCCATTGATTCGCAATTTCCCATCAGCACGAAGGTGTCGCTTGCAGACCATGTAATTGACAACAATGGTACCTGGCAGGAGACATGTTCTCAGATAATTCAACTCGCAGACGCGCTGGGTATATCAAGATGATTCCTCGCAAAGAATCGATATTCAAGGGAGAATATTTTGTGTTTTCAGCGTTGGAACCGGCAGTCTGTTGATTTTATGAATAAAAAGTCTTGACAGCGGATTGTGAAGCCAATAAGATATTTTTATCTTACTAGGGCAAGATTCCTCGAAAATCCTATCTTTAATAATAATCAAGATCTCATCGTAAAGGCCAATTAATATTCCTAAGATTTATGGTCAAGATTCATTGAACGACCGTCTAAGAAAAATCCTCATTTTACTTGGTATTTCTCGAAAATATTTCATTTAAAAAACAAATATGATTTTAAAAACTTAGATAGTCAACCCATTGCTATTGCTCTAGAGGATGTTTTCAGCAATTACCTCTTTTTTTCAACTTAGCCGGGTTAATGATCAAAGGTATTTTTTGTAGTATCCGATATGCGGAGAGTTTATATTTTCCGACGTATAACGATGTGATGTTTTCCTGGGGAATTATCTAGAATTCAGATTATTTTCGAAAAGCTTATTCAGTGCAATACTATTTCCCGGCACTAAACCTCATGGGGTGCATGAGAATTTCTACAGATTATTATTCCTTGAGCGGGTTATTCATAGGTTTTTCTGGTCTGCTGTGTGTAATAAGGCCTTGTAGCACATGAATTACACCGTGCTGAAATAAACATGTATCATTTTATGCTAGATAACGGCCAAGTATCAAATATTTGAACCCATTTTGTTCCGACGAGAAGGTGTTAATTTTGTTAAAGGAGACTTTTGTTGCATGAATTTAAGTGAACTCAAACTCAAAAAGATCGATGAACTGACTAAACTTGCCAAAGATTTAAAAATCGACGGTTACAGCGGGATGCGGAAGCAGGAGTTGATTTTTGCAATATTCCAGGCCCAGGCTGCTAAAAGTGATAAAGACGGCCAGAATCGTGGAAGCGGAGTTCTTGAGGTGCTTCCTGACGGCTTCGGATTTTTGCGCGCTCCTGATTATAATTATCTTCCGGGTCCGGATGATATTTATGTTTCACCTTCTCAGATACGACGCCTAAGTCTGCGGACCGGAGATACAATAGAAGGGCAGGTCCGGGCGCCGAAGGAGGGCGAGCGCTATTTTGCTTTGCTCAAGATAGCAACCGTGAATTTTGATCCTCCGGAAAGGGCAAAAGATAAAACATTGTTCACAAACCTGACCCCTTTGCATCCGGAAGAAAGAATTATTCTCGAACGCAAGCCAGATAATTACTCCATGCGGATCATGGATATAATGGCCCCTATCGGCAAAGGACAGCGCGGCCTGATCGTTGCTCCCCCTCGAACCGGTAAAACCGTTCTTATCAAAGATATTGCCAACAGTATTACCAAGAACCATAAAGAAGTCATCCTGATCGTCCTGCTTATTGATGAACGTCCGGAAGAAGTCACGGATATGGCAAGAAGCGTCAATGCCGAAGTTATCAGTTCCACATTTGATGAACCGCCTCAAAGGCACATTCAGGTTGCTGAGATGGTTTTGAATAAGGCTCGGCGTCTGGTAGAGCACAAAAAAGATGTGGTGATTCTGTTGGACAGTATTACTCGACTGGCAAGAGCCTATAACACAGTTGTGCCGCCCAGTGGAAAGATATTATCCGGCGGTGTTGATTCCAACGCCCTTCATCGGCCGAAACGTTTTTTTGGAGCTGCCAGAAATATCGAGGAAGGAGGCAGTCTCACAATAATTGCCTCGGCTCTTATTGAGACCGGCAGTCGTATGGACGAGGTTATTTTTGAAGAGTTCAAGGGAACCGGAAATATGGAGATTGTTCTTGACCGGAAACTGGCTGACCGGAGAATATTTCCGGCTATGGATATCAACCGTTCAGGAACTCGAAAGGAAGAGCTTCTGCTGCCTGCAGATGAACTCAATCGTACCTGGATTCTCCGGAAACTACTGTCATCATTAAATCCTATTGATGCCATGGAATTCCTTAAAGACAGGATGAAGGGCACCAAAAGCAACGCGGACTTTTTTCAATCCATGAACAATGTGTAAAGTTTTACTGCATATTCAGTAGGCCGTAGCACTTTATTCAGGCCACCGGATTTCAGCTTTCCCCTTGTTGAGCAAACCTGAATCAAAGTGTATAGAGAATAGCTTGATGCTTTTCATTTTCCGGCCCCTAGTGTCCAATCCCCCTCATTGGTGTGGATAGTATTTTCGAAATGATGCAATTCTTATTGTTGAAATAATTTTTACTGCATAGTATATATATCTGTTTAATTTTTAGCGCATTTGCACTGTGTCGCCACTCTTTGAGTTATGCTGACAGTTTCGATGCAAGAGCTGGAAAATTCAGTATAGTTTATATTTTTTTTGATTTGATAAGAAATGGGATGTGAAAATTCTTAACACCCAAGCATCCTGTATTGAACAAGTTTATAGAGTCCCTGTTGGAGGCAATAGTTATGAAAAGCGGTATTCATCCTGAGTATAATAAGATCAAAGCAACCTGTGCATGTGGTAATGAAGTGGAGCTTGGCACTGTAAAAAAAGAAATAAAAGTTGAGATCTGTTCCGGATGTCATCCTTTTTTTACCGGTAAGCAGAAACTGGTTGATACTGCAGGCCGTGTAGAAAAATTTATGAAAAAATATGCGAATCACCTCAAAAAATAAATTTTTCTCCCAGTGGTGTTTTTTATTACAGATTTTACTTGAAAAATAGTTCAAATATGTCCCTTGCCATGGTCTGCCATTAGATTGCATATCTTCCCTGGAGGCTTTAAGAACCGCAATGTTCCGAGGAGAATTTATTTTTTTCTGACTCGCAGATAGCGGGAGTGTCGAGACTTCGAGGTAAGCGAGCTTTGCGAGACTCCGAAAGCTCTCGTCGGAGGCATATTCCGCCTTTAACTTGAGGATCAATTTATAATACCCCACGGTTTTTACTGTGGGGTATTTTTGTTGGAGTTGTTAACGCAATTATGCTTAAAGTCCCATATTTCTGGTACGATGTAATACTACGATTTCTGTCGGTTTCGTAGTTCAAGGTCATCGTTTTTTTGCTGCGGGTCACTTTAATTCAATAATTGCGATAATTGATGAAATCGTCGATAGCGAATGCAAAGAGACCTCGACTAGGCCGATTTCATTGAGTTATTGGGTTATAACATGTTAATTTTATGTGGTGGCTCTTTTGCTGTTGCGACTTTGTATAAGTCCATCATAATTTAAGTTTTGATTCTTTTTGCGACACCATTATGTTTGAACAATTTGAAAATATTAGTGAAAAACGACTTGAACTTGAAGGGAAACTTTCCGATCCCAAGGTGATTTGCGACCAGACGGAATATCGAAAAACCGCCAAAGAACATTCCCATGTCGTTAAACTGCATGAATTATACAGCAGATATAAAAAAGTAAAGAAGGAGCTGCAGGAAAACAAGATACTTCTTCAGGAAGATGATGATGAAGAGATGGTCGAATTGGCGCGGAATGAAATCGTCGAGCTGTCCGAAAAATTATTGGAATTGGAAAACGGCCTGCGAATACTGTTGCTGCCCAAAGACCCCAAAGATGAGAAGAATATTCTTCTTGAGATCAGAGCAGGGACAGGTGGTGACGAGGCCGCATTGTTTGTGAGTGATTTATTCAGGATGTACAGCAAGTATGCCGAGATGCGTGGCTGGAAAGTTGAGATAATGAGTAGCAATCCCATCGGCATCGGCGGTTTTAAGGAATTAATTGCCCTGATCAGCGGCAACCATGTTTACAGTAAACTGAAATATGAATCAGGGGTGCATCGCGTCCAACGAGTCCCTGAAACTGAAGCCCAGGGAAGGATTCATACGTCAGCGGTTACCGTGGCGGTCATACCTGAGGCGGAAGAGGTTGAGCTTAAAATAGAACCCAACGATTTGCGTTTTGATGTTTTCAGGTCGTCCGGGCCCGGAGGCCAAAGCGTTAATACAACTGATTCCGCCGTACGGGTTACCCATTTGCCCACAGGTCTGGTCGTGACCTGCCAGGATGAAAAATCACAGCACAAGAATAAGGCCCAGGCCTTAAAAGTATTAAGGGCCAGGCTTCTTGACCAGATGCAGCAGGAACAGCACGACCTGATCTCTGCTGACCGGAAAATACAAGTCGGCTCCGGCGACAGGAGTGAAAGGATACGCACCTATAACTTTCCCCAGGGAAGAGTCAGTGACCACAGAATCGGTCTGACCCTTTATAAGCTTGATGATTTCATGATAGGTAATATCGATTCAATAATCGAACCGCTGAATATTCACTATCAATCGCTGGCATTACAATCCCTTAAGTAAATTGGCTTTTGATTTCCCTGCGTTTACAAGCGCAGGTTTATCTTGTTGGTTTTTCTAGTGAGAATTGGTTTTGCCCTTGCCAAATTCCTTTGAGTCTGCATTAATCCATAACCGATGAATATCAAAAAACTGTATAATGATGCAGTGGCACGTTTGAAATCTGCGGAGATTCCCGATGTTGAATATGAAATATCTTTCATGCTGGGTCATATCCTGAAATTAAACCGGGCACAGCTCTTTCTTTACGAGGGTGATATCTCAGCGGCAGATGAATTGATTTTTCAGGAAAATATCGAGCGGCGACTTCGGCGAGAGCCCCTGGCATATATTATCGGAGAACAGGAGTTCTGGTCGCTGCCCTTTCATGTGACCCCGGATGTCCTTATTCCCAGACCTGAAACAGAACTGCTGGTTGAGAAAACCCTTCAGGTTGTTAAAGAACGAATTGGCGATGACAAAGGCCCGGTTCTGGAGCTTGGGACCGGAAGCGGGATAATATCAATTATTCTGGCGCTGGAAATACCAAGGTGCAGTATTTTCAGTGTTGATTGTTCATTTCCGGCATTAGCGGTGGCAAGGGCAAATGCCCTGCGGCACAAAGTTTATGACCGGGTGCATCTGATTAATTCCGACTGGTTGTCCGCCTTGAAAAAGGGCTGGCGTTTTCCGGTTATTGTCAGTAATCCCCCTTATGTTGCAAGAGAAACCCTGGCCGCGCTTCAGCCGGAGGTGAACCTGTTTGAGCCGCATCTTGCCCTTGACGGCGGCGATAAAGGGATGGAAATTATCCGGATGCTCGCTGTTGAAATTGAGACATTTCTCGAGCCGGACGGCTGGTTTTTAATGGAAATCGGTTCAGATCAGGAAGACTTGGTTATCGACCGGTTTTCATCAATTAAGCAATATGATAATATAAAAGTCCACAGGGATTACGCCGGGCTGCCAAGGGTCTTTCAAGCGAGGCACATTTAAGACTCCCGATCCCGACTTTTTACAAAACCATCAAGTATGGGTGTACAATTTGGATAAAATTTTAATAGAAGGCGGATACAAGCTGTCCGGAGAAATCGCGGTCAGCGGCGCTAAAAACGCAGCTCTGCCGCTTATTGCCGCGACATTGTTGACCCCTGAAAAACAGGTTCTGCGGAACGTGCCTGATCTTCGTGATACCCGGACAATTCTGGCCCTGCTTGAAAGCCTGGGCGTTACATGGGAGAAACAGGGTACTACCCTCACCATAGATAGTTCGCAATTGTTCGATTATGAAGCTTCTTATGACCTGGTAAAGACAATGCGCGCCTCCGTACTTGTTCTCGGGCCCTTGCTGGCACGTTTGGGAAAAGCCCGCGTTTCACTTCCCGGCGGTTGTGCCATTGGAGCAAGACCTATTGATTTTCACCTGAAAGGACTCGAGATCCTGGGAGTTGATCTGGAGCTTCGAGAAGGATATGTGGATGCAAGCGTGCAGGGACGTATGCAGGGAGGCAATGTCTATTTTGATATGCCGTCGGTAACCGGCACGGAGAATATTCTCATGGCCGCGGTCCTTGCCGAAGGCACAACGGTGATTAAAAATGCTGCGCGGGAGCCTGAGATCGGCAACCTCATTGATATGCTGAAGGCTATGGGCGCTCAAATAGAAGGTCGTGATACCGACCGGCTGATAATCCACGGCGTCAACGAATTATCATCGGCTGAAATTGATATTATTCCTGATCGAATCGAAACCGGCACCTATCTCATCGCTGTTGGCGCAACTGGCGGCGAGGCGACAATCACAAACTGTAATCCCTCGCATCTTCCCTCGCTGTTGGAAAAATTACGGGCCGCCGGCCTCTCTATCCAGGAATTCGGCAATTCCCTGCATGTGGTTCGCAAGGGACCCTTAAAAAGTATTGATATAAAAACCATGCCATATCCAGGGTTTCCCACAGACCTTCAGGCGCAGGTCATGGCCTTGATGGCCACCGGCAACGGCTTGAGCGTGATCATTGAAACCATTTTTGAAAATCGTTTCATGCATGTCGCTGAATTACGGCGTATGGGTGCGGATATACGTACTGAAGGGCATAGTGCCATTGTCAACGGTAAGGGTGGATTGAGCGGCGCTCCGGTGATGGCCACGGATTTACGGGCCAGTGCTTCCCTGGTAATTGCAGGTCTTGCCGCCGAAGGAATGACCGAGATTTCCCGGGTGTATCATCTGGACCGTGGATATGATGATCTCGTGGGGAAACTCTCCGGAATCGGCGCAAAGATCAGCCGCGTGAAAGAATAATTAATTTGTCGATTTTAAGGTTTAACCCTCCGTCTTTCAGGCGGATAGCTTTAAGCTAACAGTTGATTTCTTTTAATATCGAATATCGAACAGGGAATTCTGAATGATGAAGGGTGGAAGATTTATTAATTGAGAAAGTAGCTTCCTTAGACATTCAATATTCGGCGGTTCATACAGGCCTGAAACCGGTAGATGCCGTTACTGCCGGATTTAAGTCCGCCATTATAAACCCACCTGTTTCATCTCGGGGGTTGTTTAGCCTGACCATCTGTTGTCGGCAGACTGATTGCGACCCGGGTGCCTAAGTCCAGGACGCTTTCAAAGGCGATTGACCCACCGTGTTCTTCAACGATTTTCTGGACTATTGCCAACCCGAGACCTGTGCCGTTGGGTTTTGTTGTAAAGTAGGGATCAATAATTCTCCGGATGTTTTCAGCATCAATGCCGCAACCGGTATCTTCAATAATGATATCAATCTGGTTGTTATTCGTTACCGTGCTGATTGTCAGGGTGCCGCCTGGTTTCATCGCCTGCAGCGCGTTAATATAGATATTCAATAACACCTGGTTCATCCGGTCTGTGTCCACGCTCAACTCCGTAGAAGTATCTTGCAGATCCGGTTTCACCAAAATGTTTAATTCCTGGGCGTCTGATTCGATCAATTGCAATGAGTTAAGCAAAAAAGTTTTCAGATTGATTGCGGTTTTGTTCAGGGGCAGCGGTTTGGAATAATTGAGCAGCTCGGTGATGCTGCGGTTCAGTCTCTCAACCTCCTGCACCAGAAGTTGCGCAGCCTCATCTTCTTTGCTCCCCGGATTGAATTTTGACCCGAGAAGTGTAGCAAACCCTTTTATGGAACTCAGGGGATTGCGGACTTCATGGGCAACTCCGGCGGCCATTTTTCCAAGAGCGACAAACCGGTCTTTTCTCTGGATTTCTTTTTCAAGTTTTTTAAGTTCGGTAATGTCATGGATGAGAAGTACCCGGCCCAGGAATTGATTGCTTGCATCACGTATGGAAACAGCGCTCATATTCAAGATCAGCAGCTGACCGTTTTCTGACGTATGGACCACTTCATTGTCAAAAATCTCCTGGGACATTTCCTCAGAAAACTGTTCTGCAAAGGGATTTGGGAGGATTGATGCCGGTCTTTTATTCACTGCATTCCGGTAATCAATCCGGGTGATGGTTTCTGCAAAATGGTTGAAGGTTTTGATCTTGCCGCTTGCATCGGTGGCTATAACTCCCAAAGGCAGTTTTGAAATGAGAAGGGATGTGAAGGCTTGCATGTGTTCCAATGTCTGTTGGGAGATTTTATAGCTCTGGGCCGTGAGAAGTGACAGCCATCCGCCGATACCTATCAGCAGCATGGCAATGGAGAGAATTATCATCTGCAGGCGGTGATGCCTGACGGTTTCCTCAAGACCCCCCATGTCAAGGCCGATATGAATGGTATATTTCTCAGTTTCCTGAAAGGTGCGGAGATCCTCATCATCGGTGAGGGGCTGACTTTTGTTGATCCTTTTATGCCTGCCCGGCATTTTCCCATGCCGGAAAGGAGTAAAAGGGGCGATGACTTCAAGAATGCACGACGCCTCAGGGTTGTCAGCAGGATAAATCCGGCAGGTATTTCCTGGAACTTCGCCTTGCTGGTTGAGTTCGGAAGTATCAAGGGTGTCGCCGACCTTTGACGGGTCACTGTGTACAAGGGCTTTGCCGGATTCATCGACTATGGCAATGTATATGATTTCCTGGTCTTCAGACTCAGCATGTTCTACAAATTGCTGAGCAAGGGAAAGATCTCCCCGGACCGCCATCATCCGGAAGGTTCTGGTGCCGGCGTTTATAAAATTCGCCAGAGACTGGCCTTTATGAAACAGGCTTTCCGTCTGGAGTTTTTTTACGCGTTGAATGTTGTTTGCCGCAAAAATAAAAATTATCAGAGCCAGCAGGGCGAATGCCGAAATTGACAACCAGGGAGACAGATAGGCCAGGCGGTTTTTTTGTAGATAATTGATTTTCATTATGATCTGCAATATATGTTAGTAATGACTTTGTTTAAGGAAGAATTGAGCAAAAGTCATGCCTGAACCGGATAAAAAAGTTTTGATGGTAGTTTTTCATCAGTTCAGGCCTTTTTTGCGAAACATAATATATATAGGTGGAGTCATAGATTACATGGGGTTGAGTATAAATTATCCAGAATGAATGGTTCATCGGGTAAAAAGTATACAGTTTATTAATTGTTGTTGGTCGGCTAAAATTACATATTACAGAAGTTTTGCTTTTTTTATATTTAAAATCGGCATGATAGATGATTTGTTCTTTTGTTGGCACGAGGATTGAATTTGATATTTGGCAAAACTATTGCTTTGAAGATTAAAAACTTAAATTAGGAGAAGAACAATGAACAAGACGATAGTAATACTTATTGCGGCAGCAACCTTTGGATTGGCCGGTTATCAGTTTGCCGATGCAGGGTCCAGGAATCATGGCGGTGGAATGGACGGGGAATGTGATATGGAACTTTGCTGCGAACAGGGCCCCGGAGCTTGTCTTGCCAGTATGAGTGAAGAAGATAAGGCAGCGCATCTGAAGTTTAAAGAAGACACCAAAGATTTACGAAAAAAAATGGCAATGAAAAAAGCCGAGTTAAAAGCGGTAATGGCGAGTGAAACCCCGAATCAAGGGGAAGCTGGAAAATTAGCAGGTGAGCTTTTCGAGTTGAGAGATGAACTCAAGACCAAAGCTCTTGCCGCCGGCATCAAACCCGGCATGGGGAAATGCGACAAGGCCGGTATGGGGAAATGTGACAAAGGTCCTGGGCAAAAAGACGGTGAAGGTCACCACGGCAAAGGTGCCGACAAGCATTGCAATAAATAAATAATCCTCTTTTCACCTCTACAGTGATTGAGAGTAAGCGCCCGCCGATCAGGTGGGCGCTTTTTTTTTGAACCTTATCTATTCAGCCTGCTTGGCTCGTGCAATATTCGGACTGGCGATTATTCCTGTTCGCGGCTGAATTTCAAGGCCTTTTTCAATGCCTGATGATGAACGTCGCCGGCATAATGCACAGAACTCTTACCGCTAATCGGGTCAAAGGCGGAAGGATCTGCGGTACAGAGGTACTGGACTTCCCGTGGCAGTGTAGTCAATGCTTCCTCAGGGGCGAGGCCGATTATTCTTGAGGTTACGTCCCAGGTTGCACCGCAGGAGGCACCCCGTTTGGCCTTGATTTCTGCGATTTTACCGTTGTTGATTTTGATTTGGTATTCCGGAAAGCCGAATTGATCGCCGTAGGCACCCAGGCCCTTAATGCGTCCAAGGCCACAGCAGGTGAAGGGGCATTGGGCGCCTTTGATCTTTTTTCCTGCGGCAATAACCGGGATATTCTTGTTGTTGCACACCCTCACCAGATAATCGGCAAGATCCGGGTGTTTGAGATAGCAGAGTACAAGGTCGCCTTCAAAATCATCCGTAATGTACTCTTCCGGGGATTCGATAAAATCCGGGAGAATTGCATCAATGCTAATTACGTCAATGATCTCAATGTTTTTGCCGAATTCTTGGATTCCTTTCATTTTTTCACGGCCGGAACCCTTTTCCTGAAAAACCACGATTCTGGTGGGCTGGTTCATAGGTGTCGAGTCCATGATATTTGAAGGATTTGCCATTATTTTTAACCGGGGTTGATAAACTTTATTAATGAAGCAACCTTTTAGGATGATTATAGTGCGGAACTAATGCTATCATTTACTAACCGCATTTGGTAATTGTAACCAAAGAGACAATAACACAAAATCAATTGAGACGTCAGCCCCACTTTTAAAATGGAAAACATACTCGATCTGATCAAGAGCAAGCAAAAACAACTCCCCACTTTACCCGTTGTGGCCCATAACATTCTCAAGGTGGCCAATGATGAAAACTCATCTTCAAAAGATCTTGCTGAAATCATCCAGAATGATCCGGCGATTACCAATAAGATACTCCGGCTTGCCAACTCCGCACTTTACGGGCAGGCAAAACAGGTAGATACGATTACCCGCGCAATCACCGTGGTCGGCTTCAATGAAGTGACCAGTCTTACCCTTGGCATGGGAGTTTTTTCGTCGTTCGATCTCAAGGACGTTGAAAAGATTCTCAAAATGAAAAATTTATGGCTGCATTCGATATGTTGCGCCTTTGCAGCTGTTGAAATTGCAAGACTCGCCCGTCTCGGGGCCAGTGAGCATCTATTTTTAAACGGCCTGATGCACGACATCGGGAAAATTGTTTTTGCCATTTATATGCCGCAAGAATATGCCAAAGCGCTTCAATCGGCAATTGACCAGGGAAAGCCCCTGTATGCCGTTGAAGAGGAACATTTTGGTATTGATCATGCGGCCCTTGCCGGGCATCTTATGACGGAATGGAATTTTCCGGATAATCTTTTGCTTCCCTGCCGCTATCATCATGTTCCTTCGAAATGCTCTGCGGAATTCAAAATCGAAGCGATGGTTGTCATGCTTGCCAATTTTTTCTGCCACAAGATCGGCGTCGGTCTCTCCGGTTCGCCGGCTGTTGACAACGTCAAGATAATCGCCAAGGACATGGGATTAAGCTTTACGGATCTCAAAAACGCCTCGGCAACTCTCCGTAAAAACAAAGGGAAAATCGAAGAGTTTCTCACTTTCATGCAGTGATTCTGTTTGTTGCACTTACGAGAATTGCTTCAATCATTTCCTGAGAGTATTCGGATAAACGCCATATTTTAGCAAGCCCAAGGGCATTCAGGGCGATCTTTGAAATTTCTTTTTCAGGGATACCCAACTGACTTAAATCTGTGGGGGCGTTTACTTCCTGAAACCAGTTTTTTAAGCGGTTGATTCCTGCTGCTGCCCTTTCATTTTTATCACCTTTGGTGACTGCGAAAACCCTTTCGGCAAATTGCGCAAACTTATCCGGGTTGTTTTGCATCTGATATGTCATCCATGCCGGCATTATTACCGATAGTCCTGCTCCGTGGGGAACATCATAAAGCGCGCTCAAAGAGTGCTCGATCATATGCATGGGAAATCCCACCCTGCCAAGTCCTGCGGCGGTCCAGCCGTTTAATGCCAATGTCGCGCACCACATGAGATCAGCCCGGGCATTGTAATCTTCCGGGTTTATGAGCACTCGGTTGCAGCTGTCCATGATGTTTATAACCAGGCCTTCCATGAATCTGTCCTGTACCGGGGTCTGGGCATCTTCCGTGGTGAAATAGAATTCCAGGATATGGGCGATGGCATCCACTGCGCCGTAAGCTGTGTAATCTTTCGGCACCGTGAACGTGGCTGTGGGGTCGAGGATTGAAACGCGCGGGTTGAGGAGTTTATTGCCCGCGCCGAATTTCTGTCTGGTGTCTTCATTGGTGATAACCATGCCGCCGTTCATTTCGGACCCGGCCGCGGCAAGAGTAAGCACGCAGGCAAGGGGCAGGGTTTGTTTGATGCTTTTTTTACCATTGAAAAACTTCCATACGTCATGCTCAACAAGGGCTCCTGCGGAAATTGCCTTGGCGCTGTCAATGACGCTGCCGCCGCCCACTGCGACAATTGCCTCAACTTGATGTTCCCTAGCCAGGGCAATCCCTTTACGGACATGATCAAGCAGTGGATTTGAACGGACGCCTGGATAATCAATAAATGTTACGCCGGCATCTGAGAGTGACTGGCTGACCAGATCATAGATGCCGTTTTTTCTGATACTGGATTGACCGGTCACCAGAAGAACTTTGTTTCCAAGCTGGGCAGTCTCCTCGCCGATCTCCTGAATCCTGCCTTTGCCGAAAATTACTTTGGTTTGATTATGTAAAACAAAATTCTGCATTGGTTTTACTCGCAGTTAAAATTGGATGGTTCTTGATATGCCCCCATAAGGGCTTCGATCATGGAAAGATTCCTGACCAAGCGGACGTCACGAAAAATGGAATATACCCCAGGTGGTGGTCGATGTAAAAAAGGAAATAAATCAGCCAAGGTTTTCAGGGTTTTTTATTTCCAGAATCAATGAAATATTGCGTTAAGCCAATTGCCTTGCTAGGTTATTGGCATCTTTTAAGGTATCTACAAACACAGGGGAAGTCCACTTGGATAGACGTACCTGAGAGTAACAGTTCATTATATAGAATTGTCGAGAGCTTAATCCAGCTCTGTCGGATCAAGATATGGGCCAAAGAAATGCCGAGATAACCTTTAGTAGGCGAGTAATGTGTTTGCGCTACTATTGTTATTTGGTTTGGCTAAGACAACCAGAGTCAAAGCTAAAAGATATAATTCTGGATTTTAGGAGATATAAGATGAAATTCAAAAGTTATTTAGTTGCAGCGGTGGCTTCGATACTTATGATAACAGGGTGCGGGGGTGGAGACGATGCCCCGCCCCCTACTGACCAATCAGTGAAGATCGAAGGAATAATAAGTGGTGGTGGTTATGCGGCTGCAACGCCTATCCAACGACTTATCGACTCTTTTATTTCTAACGCCTATGCTGCAATTGGAAATAAACCGGACAAGATAGTGGTGGTCACAGGTAATAGAGATCTTTTGGAATATCCGATAAACGAAGACGGATCATTTTCATTTGATGCCACAGATGTAGGTAACTCCGATATTGTTATTCTTGTGGTTCACAGCCCCACAAAGGAGGTTCTTGGAACGTTAAGTCTTAATACCTCTGGCTTGGAAGAAACGTTGGATTTTATCGACGTAGAGAAGGTTGTCATGGATCTGGATTTTGGCATTATCGATGCGGACAATAGCATGAGTTCTAATCAATCGATTGAAGATTCAGGGGCGTTTGGTGAAGATGATGTCGCTTTGTTTGAAGAGGTTGCAAGAGGTGATAATGCAGTCACATTAGCTGGAAATATTTATGCTAATCCCGGCCTGAATACAGAGGTGTTTGCTAGGTTTAATCTGGGAAGCATTGCCTCTATTACCGATAAATTTAATGTATTGACGGCATTCAACAAGGCGACAGACTTTCAGGGATTAAGTTTTGGCTTTTCTGGTGATGGGCAGTATTGGCAAGATCTTGCGTTTGAGGATGTCCTGATATACCCACCAGCATCCGTAAACTATGCTGTTGGATTTAGCACTGTACTTGATCAAAATGCCACGCCAGACATTCCAATTGCGTCAATCTTTAAAAATCTTCCGGGTGTTAATGAAGAAGGGAGCTGGGCGTTTTTTCAATACCCATATGTTGACAGCTTTCCAAATGGCCCATGGATCGTGCAGGTTGGCGCTGAAGAAAAAGCTCGTTTTCGATTTACCGGTGCCGACCCATTCGACAGTAATAATCAGGTTCGTGCGCCAATCCCTCAAGCAAAAATCAATAGTGCCGGTGGAATTGTTGTGAGCATAGAGGTCCAGTGGTTCCTCTATCATGGAGGCCAGTACCGGGCAGCTAGAGAAGCGGTGTTGAATGCACTTTCTGGAAAGAATACCGATCAGTTTGTCCAATTTGAAATCGCTCAAGGAGCGGAAAAGACCCTTTTTATTCGTGGTCAAGAGGTTGCCACATGGAACGCCACATATGATCTCCAAAGTATAAATTTGCCCCTTAGCGAGATTTCATACCTTATGATCAGTTTTCCTGTTGGTGGCGTAAATAATAAATATGAGTTTAGGTAACACTTGATGCCCCCCCCCCTTTTTTGGCAAAAAAAGGGGGGGCTTTGGCTAGGAAGTAGGTTGGCTTAAGCATTGATGTAAATATGTAAACATACAATGGACGCTTTGATAATCACCAGTTCCTTTTCCTTTTCATCATAAACAAAAAAAGATGTCAGTAGAAGTCCTGCCTGGCCGTTACGTGACATCTTTCAATGCTTCTCGGATTTTCTCTTGACAATTCGAGTTGTAAGGTATTAAAGAAATTTTTCCATCAAATTATCTTATAAATTTTAAATTGTTAAGGAGGAGGGATATGAAGAAAACGATGCTTGCCATGGCGGC
>JAHJJF010000021.1 GCA_018823135.1 Pseudomonadota bacterium | reverse complement strand
CCGCGATTGAAGACGCAAGCAGCGCAAACGGGTTAGTTGTCAAGAAATCTGCCGGAAGGATGGAGAATTTTTACTGCTTATTTGATTTTCGATCCAAGGGAGAAGTTTATTCCTTGACAACCGAAGGCCATATAGATGTTATGTTTTAGTCCACTTTCTTGATGTATTTGGTTGAAGTTAAATATTTTAATTCAATTACAACAGGTACATTTACATCTATTTCGTAAGGCTCTACTGCCACGACAGCTTCAATTTTCTTACCTTCGAAAAGTACGGAATTAATGCTTCTTCTAAATCCCAGTACTTTTAAAATTGTTCCTGATGTTAAGGTATCTCTTGTGATCAACTCCGGACCGGACCAAGTCGGCTGAGTCGGGCTAATGGTGTATATATTAATTTCTTCGCCATAACCAGGTGACAAATTAACCCCAGAAATAAACATCTCGTTTGTCAGAGAAAAGCGAGTGTTTAATAAGGGTTTATATCCTGGATGGTCGCTTACATCTTCAAATTTTAGCTTACAGCCAGAGATCAGAGTGAATAGACAAAGAGTAAGTATGATAGATAATTTTTTCATATTGTCCGAAACATAACGCCACGCATGAGAGGCGCGCCAAAAGCCTAGCCCGATAAGGCCGCCGCGCTTCTTCGCGTCCTACTCAATGCGATTGTTGGGCGTGTTGCCAGCCAATTTCTTCAGCATCTTCGTCGGTACTTTCATTCCCCGATCTGCCGATCTACCCTCCCTGTCTTTATCCAGGAAATGATTGATCTGACCACAACCCCCTCGCGTCCCTGGTAGGAGTGCAGGTGGGCACCACCACAGGGGTCTCCCTCGGCCACGCCGCCACGCACCGTCACCAGATTCTCGCCGGCATATTCCTTCACGGTCGAATAAGGCGTGTACTGGCAGGCATCGTTCTCGTTATGAACATGAAGCACCGGGGCGGGTGTGGAGTCATAGGAAAACCCGGCAAGTGAATTCGCAAAGCCCCGACTATTTTGCCCGTTCATCGACGCGGAATGAATGCTGCCGCTGATCTCGTTGCCGAGGTTCTTTGCCAGCCACCTCGAGCTGATCGTTCCGAAGCTATGTCCCATCACAAAAATCCTTGAAATCCCGTGCTCATCCCTGAGTTTGGCGATGATGCTTCTCACATCGTCAGCGTGTTCTTTCGATGACCGATAGCTGTCAAGGCAACCGGTCGGCTGACCCCCGGATATGCCCCACTGATCAGTAGGGCAGTCCATGATCACTAGCGCAATGCCTTCTTTTGCAAAAAACCGTTGGTTCATTCTCATGAAAGGTTGCAGATTGGGCTGCTTGTCCGCCACAGACTTGATTCTTGCAATGCCCGGGTAGCCCCGAAAATACAAGAGAGCCGTGTCGGTAGGCTTGGCCGGCTTGGCCAGGATCGCCCGCTGGAACACAGGGGATTTTGTGAAAATTCCTTCCGTTCGCCCCCTGTCGATCTCAATCAGCACATCGGTTTGCGCATGCGCAAGCGAAATGCAAAACAAAGCCGCTGCAACTGCCACCAATGCTTTTCTCATATCCCCCTCCTTGATTGATGCCCAACGCTTGAACTCTCTTGCCTGAACGAAGGCGCGAAGCGCCATAGTGAAGGTCAAGAGCAGTGAGTTGTTATCTGCTTCTTTTGTAAATAGTATTTAGCTATATTAATAGCTATCGTCAAAAGTCCAGCAACAAAAATCCAGAATATAACAATTAAAGACCATCCAATTAAATTTTGTGGGACAGCGCCGAATTCATGTAATTCATAAAAAGGAAACTTTAAATGCGCTAAAGGAATCCCAGGTATATTGACCCACAACAAGTATGGTAAAAGTAATAGTATTCTCACCATACTATCAGGAATTAATAGGTACAAAGAAGGAGAATTTAGTAGTAACACTGTTAAGAAAAATAATTTTTTGTTTTTCATCAATTTATCCTTTTTATCAGATAACGAGCCTGTATAAAAAGCATCTTGGTGAAAGTGGCCTGTCAGCCTGAAAAGCTTTTTTCTTGGCCCAATGATTTTGTTCAGATTTACAATCAGTTTATAATTATTTCTTACTCAATCGTCCGGTTAAATCCTATCTTT
>JAHJJF010000020.1 GCA_018823135.1 Pseudomonadota bacterium | reverse complement strand
TGATAATCCCGGATAATAACTTCAAACTCGGGCAGATGTTTTTTGACCGCGGCTTTAAGATATGCCAGACCGATGGGCTGTAACCTGATATCGGTCTGGTAGAAATCCTCAACCGGCGGCTGGATGAGCAGGAGTTTCGGCATGGGTGAACTTTACGCCGGGTTTGGTTTTTGTTCAAGCAAATCATCGAGTTTCCGCCAAGTACACGCAGAGCCACATCCCAATCCAACCCTCACAAATCAATCACCCGACACAAAGTTGCAACCCATTCTCACCTGAAATAAATTCACTTCCATTGAGTAAACGCTTACAGTAAGTTGAATTCAGTTTTACTCACATAAAAGGGCCGTATCCGGAGAGCGGAATGAATCCTTTTCATCACATTACAACAATGGTTTTTTCTGCCGTTTTTGCGGCAACCCTGTTCTTTCAGGCGCCGGGACCTGTTGAAGCCTCTGAGGAGGAAGAAGAGCTCCTTTATGTCATGGAAGAGGTCGTGGTCACGGCCCAGAAACAGGAGGAAAATCTTCAGGAAGTGCCTATCGCCATTCAGGCCTTCATTGCTGAGGACCTTGAAGTGTCCGGCGTTCGCCATCTTGGCGACCTGGATTCCGCCACGCCCGGCCTGACTGTAAATTCCTACAGTTCCACCCAGCCCGATTTTTCCATTCGCGGCATCAGGCACGACGATTTCACCGTCGGCACCGACCCTGCGGTGGGCATCTATCTTGACGGCGTATATGCCGGCCGCTCCGGCAGTGCCCTGATGAATCTCTCGGATATTGAGCGGATCGAGGTTTTAAAAGGGCCACAGGGAGCCCTGTTCGGCAGAAACGCCACAGCCGGCGCCATCAATGTCATCACCAAAAAACCAACAGAGCAGATAGAAGGCTCCATGCTGCTGCGTTACGGTAATTACAACAAACGCCTTGTGGAATCGGTGCTCAATGTGCCGGTTCTGGACAATCTCTTTTTTCGCGCCAATGGTCAGTATAGTGAGCGCGACGGTTTTTATGAAAATCAGGCAGGCGGCGATGACCTGGATACCGAAGGCAACCGGACCATGCGCGGTTCCCTGCTCTGGACTCCCGGCAAAAAGACGGAAATCCTCTTCAGCGCCGACTACGATGACACCGAGCACGACGGCACCCATGCGGCCAGCCTGAACCCCAATCTCAGTGTCGGTCATGGCGATGCTTTCGGGGATATTGCCAATGACGTGGTCGAATCCAAGGAAACCCGCATTCTCGAAGGCTATACCCTGAACGGCTCGCACCGCTTTGATTTGTTCACCTTCACATCCATCACCTCGTACCGCGAATTCGACACCGGCAACCGGGAAGACAGCGATGGCCTGGCTGACTTCGCCCATTACCTGGACACCTGCAATATTGAAAAAAACAGGCAGTTCTATCAGGAGTTGCGATTGAGCGGCAAACCCATACTCTTCCAATGGTTCCTGGGAGCCAGTTATCACCAGGAATCCGCCCGCCAGACCCACCAGGTCACCACAACCACGGACTCCCTCAACCTGTTTCTCGGAGCACCCATATTGCCGACAGGACTCTACTGGCAGGAAAGCATGATCAACGAAGGTGAATTTTCAAGCATAGCCGGCTTCGGCGATTTGACCTGGCATATCACGGACAGGCTTGATGTCACCGTGGGACTGCGCTACAGCCGCGATGAAAAGGAATTTCTCTGGATTGAACGGCCGAACTCCCTGGGCATGCCCTTTGACGTCGCGTTTCCCCTCGGCCCCGACGATACAAGCGTTACCAGGGAAAACACCTGGGAAAACTGGAGCCCGCGCCTGACCCTGGGGTATGATCTTACGCCGGACGTGTTTTCGTATTTCTCCGCTGCCAGGGGTTATAAAGCCGGTGGCTTCGGCGGCCTTGAACTCAATTCCGAATATGACAGTGAAACGGTGACCAATTATGAGATGGGGGTAAAGTCTCAATGGCTGGACAATACCTTGCGAATCAACGGTTCCCTTTTCAGCTATAAATACAAAAACCGGCAAATCTTGAGTTATGTAACAACTACCGGCACTCCGCCTGTCCCGATTTTCAGAACCATAACCAGCGACATGAAGGGCCGCGGCGCTGAACTTGAAATGGCCTGGATGGCAACCAGAAAACTCAGCCTGAGCCTTAACGGCGGCTACTATGATATCAATCGGGATGACTTTGCGACGGTGACCAGCATGGTGATGGAAGAGCCGACTCTGCAAGTGGTGACGGGTCTGGATTACCAAATCGTCCGGGACAACTTTGGTATTTTCAAATTTCATATGGATTACAGCCATACCAGGAATAAGCAGAAAGAAATCTACGGCAACTCCAAGAAAATCACCAATGGACGTCTGACCTGGGCCATGATGAACGATCTCGGCGAACTTTCACTGTGGGTGAAAAACCTCTTTGATGAAAAATCCATCAGCCGCTATAACGATTCCTGGCAGAGTGTTCTGGACACAACTTTTATCGCCCGGGATGAACCCCGCACCGTAGGTCTTGATTACCGCTATCTTTTTTGATGCTTATTAAGGGGTATGATCTCGCAAACACGATTCCGCATCTTCCTGATCATTGTTCTTTTCATCATCCTTCTCCCTGCAGGCAATTCAGCGGCAGGTGAGCGACCCTATTCCAGGGAGGGATTCATCGATCTTACCTCCTGGGATTTCGACCAGGACGGCATCGCCGAACTTTCCGGCGACTGGGAATTTTACTGGCAACAGCTTCTCTCCCCGGAAGATTTCAAGGCCCCCGATCCTCCGCAAAAAACCGGCAATATAAACCTGCACTCACTTTGGACGTCCCACGAGATCGATGGTCGCAAATTCGATCCATACGGTTATGCAACCTATCGATTGCTTGTCAAAATAAAACCCTCCCGGGATTCCATGACCCTGATGCTCAGTGATCTGATGATTGCCCACCGGCTTTGGGTGAACGGTCAATTACTCAGTGAAGACGGCGTTGTGGGTGTAGATGGAGAAAAAGAAATCCGTGGCAGTCAAAGGATCTCATTCATCCCTCTGTCTCTGTCTCCCACAGAGGACACTATTGAAATCGTCCTGCAAATATCCAACCATGAGCATTGGGGTGGCGGTGCTCATAGTTCCATTCGACTTGGCCCGGAAAATGCGATTAAGGCTTATTGGGTCGGCCAAGGGTTCTTGCTCATTGCGACGATCAGTATTCTGCTGATCATAGGATTATACCACCTGGTGCTCTATGGTTTCCGGCGCAAAGATCCATCGGCGCTCTTATTTTCTTTCTATTGTTTTCTCTGGTTGATGTGCACCTTGTCCCAACAAACCAACTTCTGGCTCGTTCATTATCTCTTGGAGTTTGTGCCACCTGGGTCGATCTGGCGTTTTGAGCTCTTCGGCTATTTTATCGGCATCCCGGTATTAATCCTTTTTTACCATGCTTTTTACCCAAAAGAGATGCCGAAATTCCTTGGCCGTGTCTACCTGGTTTTATCGTTTTTTTTCTGCCTTTTGACCCTGTTTTTTCAGGAATCTGCCAAACGAGCCATTGAAGACTGGTTTAACTGGTTTTCAATGTTTTCCCTGGCCTGGGGTTTGGTCGCCCTGATAAGGGCAATGCGTAATAAGCGCCAGGGAAGCGTCATCCATTTTTCCGGTTTGATGATTCTTGCCCCGTTCGGAGTGAATGATGTATTGCATGACATGCGAATTATCGACACCGGCTATTACATGCCTCTGGGGCTGATTATTTTTATTTTTGTCCAGGCAATTTCCATTGCTCTCCGTTTTTCAAAAGCATTTACAACTTCAGAACAGTTGGCCGTGGAGCTCCGGGACAAGAACATCGCCCTTTCCAAACTTGATACAATGAAGGACGAATTTCTGGCCAACACCTCGCACGAGTTGAGAACCCCTCTTTCCGGCATTATAGGAATTGCAGAATCCATGCTGGCGGGCGCTGCCGGGAAACTGCACCCTTCGGTGAGAAAAAACCTTGATATGGTTGCGGCCAGCGGCAGGCGTCTGGCAAGTCTGGTGAACGATATCCTCGATTTCTCCCGTTTGAAGAACAAGGATCTGAATCTCCATCTGAAATCCATTGATCTGCGGACGCTGGTTGACACGGTTCTCATGGTCATGACTCCTCTGGCGAACAGCAAGGGCTTGATCCTTATCAATGATATTTCTGATAATACACCGCCAGTCCAAGGGGATGAAGACCGGCTGCAGCAGATTTTCTACAACCTCATCGGCAACTCCATCAAGTTCACTGAGCAGGGCACGGTGACGGTTTCAGCAACACCAGGTAATCCGCAAGTGGAAGTGGCGATAACTGATACCGGCATCGGCATCCCTGAAGACAAGCTCGATGATATCTTCAAATCCTTTGAACAGGTGGATGCTGGGGCTGCCAGGAAATTCGGCGGCACCGGACTGGGGCTGCCCATCACAAAGCATCTCGTTGAACTGCACCAGGGTGCCATGCGTGTGGAATCTGAAGTCGGGAGCGGCACTGCTTTTTTCTTCACCCTGCCTGTTTCCGAAGCAAAGGCGGAACCGGCCCCGCAGCTGCTTCTCAAAATCATCGACGATCCCCTCGTGCCCGCTGACCCTGAATCCCCGCTGACTTTTGCCCAAGCAGAGCCTGATCCGGCAAAAAAACAAAGCGGATATTTGGTGCTGGTTGTGGATGACGATCCTGTGAATTTACAGGTTGCCATCAATCATCTGATGATGGAGGGCCATGACGTACGAACCGCCACAGGGGGAGCCGAGGCCCTGGAAATTATCGATTCAAACGAGAAGCCTGATCTGGTGCTCCTCGACATCATGATGCCCGGCATGACCGGGTATGAGGTCTGCCGCAAACTCAGGGGGCACAATTCCGCTTCCGAGCTGCCGGTTATCATGCTCACCGCCAGAAACCGGGTCTCCGATCTCGTGGAGGGTTTTGAATCAGGCGCCAACGATTATCTGACTAAACCGTTTTCCAGAGAGGAGTTATTATCTCGGGTCAATGCGCAACTCCAACTGAAAGAGGCCTTTCAGACCCTGGCCGAAAACGTCCGGCTCAAAAAGGAACTTGCCCGCCGCCGGGAAACCCAGCAGGACCTGCTGCTCATGCAACGCCGTCTTGCTGAATTGCTCGACACCGTGGACGATGCGGTATTTGCGGTGAATGAAAGCGAGGAGATTACCTTCAGCAACCGGACCTGTCTGGATTTCCTGGGTTATGATGTGGAATCTTTGCTGGGCCGGTCGGTCTGGTCGGTTTTCAGTGACGGTGCAGCAGATGTTCTGCGTCCGATGATGAGCACCAGAAAACCGGGGGGCGGCGACACCACGGTCCGGGATGTTCTATTTCAGGGGATCGATGATACGACCGTTTCAGCAAATCTTCTCATTACGACCCTGGAACTTGAAGACGAACTCCTGAATGTCTTTCTGCTCCGGAAATCAACCCTCGAACACAGCGATTACTCAAAAGCCTCTGTAACCATGCCGGTCCTTACTCTGATTTCGGAACTCAACAGAAACCAGGAACGGCTGCGGTCCCTTGAAGAAACATTGAATGGCTTGCTTCCCGGGATTATTGAAAAGGCGCCCGCTTTCCAGAAGGAGATCAAGGCAATCGATTCCGCCCTGGAAGAGGTGGGCCGTTCGCTGCTCTCCCCTGAAAAACAGGAAGGCAGAAACCAGCTTGCCGTTGCGGTGATGCATCTCTGCATCGATTACTGGGTCGAGACCACCGGCACGGAAAAATTCGACCTGGCCCGGCAGTCCGGCCTCTGGAAAGTCTATACCAATCAGGACGGCTGGGAACGCACCCAGACCCTGGACAAGTATCTCGAAATTTCCACCCTGCCCCAAAAACCCCGCTGGAAGCTGGTCATGGCCACTGCCGATTTCGTCCTCACCTTCTGCAACAAGCCATCATCCCGGCGCGATCACCTTGAAACCACCCTTACCAAGCTGCGCCTCGCCTGCCACTAACCCCTCTCCCCTAACCCCTCTCCCCTAACCCCTCTCCCCTCACCCCTCACTCCTCACTTATCACTCAGCACTATTCCTTTTCATTCCAAACTGTTACCCGAACTTTAACAATCTTTAACAATCGAGCCGCTTGATTTTTCTTGCCTGTCCGTAGTTTAGGGTAGGGATAGATGTGTCATGACAGAAAAAACTAGAGGAGTACCGAAATAAATGGACGAAGAGGCCCTGCGGAAAACAGCCATCAAGCGACACCTTGATGGCGAGAGCCCCAGGGATATATATACGGATCTGGTCCGCTCAAAATACTGGTTCTTCACTTGGCGGAAACGTTTTCTTGAGGGGCGACCGGACTGGTTCAAGGAGAAATCCCGGAAGCCGAAACACCAACCCACCAGGGTCAGCAGGGAAATTCGCAAGCAGATCGTTTCCATTAGAAAAAAACTGATTGCACAACCTTCGGAAGGGATCGGCGTTGCGGCAATCAAGAAAAGACTGGCTGCCACTGGCGTAACCCCTCCTGCCGACCGGACAATCAGCCGGATTTTGAAACAGGAAGGACTGGTGCGATGAACTGTCTCATCAAGGCATAAAAATTTCAAGAAATCAGAAATTCATAATTCATATCAATGGAGGAAGACAATGAAGGCTATTAAAAACGCAACAAACCTTTTCTCAAAAGGGCTCTTGGTTCTGTTTCTCATCATGCTCCTTGCAGCATGCGGCGGCGGGGAAGATGATCCACCCACGGACACGGATGACGGCTCATCAAGTCTGGATTGCAGTGGCGACACTCCTGATGATGGATGTGGCGAGGATAACGACAATGACGGATTGACCTATATGCACGAGACAGAAGGCTGGGAGGTATGGCCTGACAAATCCGGTCTCGGAGATGGTGTTGAACAGGCTTCCCGCTATACAGTGACAAGTGATCCGGATAAGGCGGACACCGATGGAGACGGCGTTGATGACAACCAGGAATTTCTGAGCAAGACCGATCCCCGCAAGGCGGATACGGACGGAGACGGCCTCAGCGACGAAGAAGAACTCAACCGCTGGGGCACCAGCCCCGTCTCTGTTGATACTGATGGGGATTGTCGAGGGCCAAATAAAGATCAGGCGCCAAATTCTGCCCTCTTCGATGGGGCGGAACTGAAGATCGACTTTGCAAATGATCCCGGACATACACCCGGTACCGGTGCAACTTCCCCATTGTTTAAGGATACGGATGGTGACGGATGGACCGACTACTATGAGATTGTGGAAACCTTGGGGCAGGGATTTGATCCTGTGATCGCCGACATCCCCACGATCAGCATAGAGATTAGCGATACTCCATATATTGGATTTAATGGATCTACCTCACAAAGCGTAACCTGGGAGGAGTCATTCTCGGTCACCGACACGCTCAGTCAGAGTGTCTCCCGGGAAATTTCAAATTCCAAAAGTACGGAATTGGTTGTTGAAAACACTTCCGGTTTCGGCATGACCCATGGATGGGAAGCCGGCGCCGAAGGCTGGAGCTTTGTCGGTAAGGTGAATGGGTCTTATGCGCTGAACTGGGGCACTTCCAACGCCAGCTCAACTGCCCAGTCTGTTGCCTGGACATCAGGACTTGCCAGAACTGCTGAAACAGCGCATCAGCAACAATATGGTGAAGGCGGCAGCCGTGCGGATGAGACCACCGGCGGGCATATATCCGTCAGTGTCACCCTGCATAATAACGGTGATATTGCCTATAAATTGTCGGGCCTTCGCATCAATGTGGTGGCGCGCTATATCGCCGGAGCCGGCAATTTCATACCCGTGATGGAACTCTTGATGGAAGGAAACCCCATAACCATTGGACCGGGTAATTCCGTATCAAACATCCTCATGAAGGGTGAGAGCGAAGACCCTGCCTTGATCTCCGATTTGCGTGATTTACTGAAAAATCCCAGTGGTTTGATGTTCGAGGTATCTTCCTATGAGTTAACGGATAGCGAGGACAAAAGTTTTACTTTTTCAGAAGAAACAATCAAGCAGAAGAGTGCGCTGGTGGTCATCGATTTCGGTGTAGAGGCGCCTGCAGAAAAATATCTGGTCGCCACCACACCGAGCCGCATTTCCGGGCAGGATAACGGTGTCACCATGGCCACGGTTATGACCGATATTCTGGGAATTGATTTTAATACAACATCAGTTACCGATGCCCATGGAACATACCGGGTCTTGTCTAGTGTAAAAGGATATAACAATGATCCTGCAAAATATAAAAAGTGGCTGCTGGCAACTTCCGGTGCCATTGAAAATGAGGGTACGCCCATCGACTTTGACGACCTTCAACTGCAGGCGGGCGATACGATTAAACTTATTTTTGTAAAAGACGAGGACGGTGACGGATTGTCGGCCCGGGAGGAATTTCTCAGCGATACCTCGGATGTTAACCCCGACACAGACGGTGACGGCCTCAGCGACTTTGAAGAGGTCCGTGAGGGATGGACGGTCACCCTTGCAGGTCAGCTCGGTTACGAAGTCAAATCCCGCGGATACAGCCAGGATTCCGATGGCGATGCTATTTCCGATGATGATGAAAAAGCCTGCGGACTCGACCCCAACAGAATCGACAGCGATCAGGACGGGTTAAATGACTATGAGGAAATCCATGGTTATGGCATCTTCAAACCATATTCCGGAATAGTTATTCTGGATGGCGGCAACGGAACCATTGATACTACGGTAACGGGTGACGATGTTGCCGTTGTTACCGGCACGATAGATCCCGGCACAGTCATTATATCTGCCGGCCCTGATGGTGTGATTAACAGCAGCCCGGGCGGCGACGACTATGTCGGTGTTGAGCATACTGCCATGCCCTGTGTTTTGGGCAGCAGTTTTGCTACAGACCCGCTGGATGGAGATACGGACGGCGACAGCGTTTCAGACTATGGTGAATGGGATATCGGTCTTGGCAGTCCAAATGATCCTGCCGACATTGCCCTGTACACCGATACCGACCAGGACGGCCTGTCCGATGCCACGGAAACCGCCGGGTACACTGCAACAGTGAACGATAATTCGGTTCATTTCACTTCCGATCCCAACGTACCGGACAGTGATGATGACGGCTTACCCGATCTTCTGGAGCATAAGCTCAAGAGCAATCCAATGTCCGTCGATACAGACGGCGACACGTTGTTGGATTTCGATGAATATGCTTTTGATGAAAGCGACCAGGCGTGGATTGAATTTTCGAATATATGTACCAACGGGAATAATCCCAACTGCTTTGTGCCCGTGGCGCCTGCCACGTCTCATGGCACGGAAATAAATGATGCTGACACCGACGGTGACCAACTTTCAGACGGCATTGAAGTGAATGGATGGGAGGTAGTCGTAAATGAAGGAAGGTATGATCAAGCCCATTATATATTTCTAAACAAAACAGATCCATTGGTAAATGAGGGGGATAAAGACCTGGATGGTTTGAGTGATTACCAGGAGTTTGTTCACAAAACCGATCCGACTAAGCAAGACACCGATGACGACGACACGTGGGATGGAGCTGAGCTGACACGTTGTGGGAATCCAAGCTATTTACATTTTGGAGGATGTAGAGATCCCCTTTACTGGGACCGAAAAATCACTGTTACCTACGATACCATTAAATTTGGCGGAAAGAACCAGAACACGCATGGTAACTGCGATCTGGGATTCTTTGGGAAACCTTTAAATCCGATTGAGCTTTCATGGATGCTGGGGGTCCGGATTCATCCGCTTGCAATCTTTTTTTGGAGCCTTTCAACCTCAGGCTCAGGAGGAAGCGTTAAGCCTGTTACGCCTCCTTACAATCAATCGTTAAACAAATCCATTTCGTTTATCGCTCACGAGAACGATCAGTTTGAACTGGGAGGCTTTGTGCGTGAAATGGACGGGGCCGGGGAAGATGCAGAAATGATTTTTTATGATCAGGCGTGCAATGACTGCCCTGCTTCGTTTGATGGCACATCTGATCGCCCAAATAGATTTGTCGAAGATAGAACCACTCAAGAATTTAAATTTACCGTTAGCCAATCCACTGCCACTAAGACCTTGAGGTACTACCGCGAATCTGAGACTGCTTTCGAGAAATGCGGTACGGCAGACGATTCTTACACCTGGGGGTCTGATGATTGGAGCATAGAAGTAAACGCAACAATAAAAGTGGAATAGCCCCGGGCACTGCCCATATTACCTTGGGGACGGAATTCATTTCCGTTCCCTTTATAAAAAAACAGCGACCGGGGCATATGCCCCGGCCGCTGTTTTTTTATTTCTATCAGTCTGTGTTTTGCTTGGAAAGATATGCCGTTCAGATGCCATCGATGATGGCATTGAAGGTAGCGCTTGGTCGCATGGCCCGGAAGGTCTTGTCCGGGTCAGGGCGATAATAGCCGCCGATATCCACCGGTCGGCCCTGGGCGGAATTCAGTTCTTCAATGATCTTGGCTTCATTGCCTGAAAGCTCTTTCGCAACTCCGGCAAAACGCGCCTTGATTCCCTTGTCGGTCTCCTGTGCCGCCAAGGCCTGCGCCCAGTATAGGGCCAGGTAAAAATGACTTCCCCGGGTATCCAACTCCCCCACCTTGCGCCCGGGGGATTTTTCATTCTCCAGAAACGTGCCGATGGCCTGATCAAGGGTCTCGGCAAACACCTTTGCCTTTTCATTGCCGAATGTCGCGTACAGATGCTCAAACGACGGGACGAGCGCGCAGAACTCGCCCAGGGAATCCCACCGCAGATGCCCTTCCTTTAAAAACTGCTGAACATGCTTGGGCGCAGATCCTCCGGCCCCGGTCTCAAACATCCCGCCGCCGTTCATCAGCGGCACGATGGAGAGCATCTTGGCGCTGGTGCCCAGTTCGAGGATGGGAAAAAGATCGGTAAGATAGTCGCGCAGCACATTGCCGGTAACCGAAATGGTATCTTCGCCC
>JAHJJF010000019.1 GCA_018823135.1 Pseudomonadota bacterium | reverse complement strand
TTAGGGGAAGGAAATGCCATCCCTGGATAATCGCGATCAGTCGTACCGGAGAGAAGGAACAACCTTGTTGATTACCCAGAAAATGGCAAATGGCGTTGCCGCCACAGTGAGAGCGCCGAAAACACCTTCTTTATAGGTTTCAAGATTATGGGGCCAGAAGGGAATGTGATAATGCATGAATCCTGCAAATGACAGAGAAAACGCCTGGCCGCCGATAACAACGTTCCAACGCATCATGAACACGCCGAAAAGAATCAGGAGCAGTGCCACCACAGTCCGCTTGATGTCGAGTTTCGGCAGCAGGAGCAGAATAAACGGCAGGAGATTACCAAGCCCATACTGGAGAATGAAAATTTTGACGAAATCCTCTTCATACATGACTTCCCGCAGAATATCCCAGGATTTCATCGCCGTATAACCACGGAAGATGAGATCAAGAAGCTCAAGGGATATCGCCGCCACCAGAAAGCCCAGAAGATAGCGGGAGGCTTTCTTGACAACGTCCATTTCCACACCACGGATATGCAGTACGGATTGATCGCCCATGCCCCGGGCGAGAATCGCCTTGAATTTCTTCCACTCCATAATCGCGATATAGGTGATCATGCAAAGGGCAATACCTGAAACAATCGCTGACATGATAAAAATAACCGGCATCAGAGGCGACATCCACAGGGCGTTTGCCTTGACCGAACCGAAAATAAATCCCGCATATCCATGCAGAAAGCAGGCAACCGGAATACCGATGGCCGCGAGGATCTTTACCGCTTTTTTATCCTTGGCAACCGCCGCATCACTGATATCAAATGCACCCAGGGTAAGAATTGTATAGAGAACAGACATAAAACGACTTCCAAAATCATCCTTGCCCTTCAGTTCGGCAACCTGTTCAACAAAATATTTCCTGTAAACAAACCAGATTTCACTGATAACGATAAGCGCATAGGTTGAAAAAACTATGCCGAATGCGGCAATCGCCGAGGTGAAATGCGGCGTGAACATGACATTTATGCCGCGCAGCGGCTGCTGCAGATGATACATCAACGGCATCATCGCCACCGGCAGCAAGGCCAGGGAAAATACCAGCGAAAATCTTGCCATGTCCTTGAGATCTTCCTGCCCGAAAACATGATACAGCGATGACAGCACAAACGCCCCTGCCACCAGACCGGTCATATAAGGATACATGACGATCTGTATACTCCAGTAGATAAACTCGTTGGGGTATACAAAAAGCTGTTTCGTTGTCCACTCCAATCCATGTACTACTAATTCTTCCGTCATCGCCCTACCTCACGTTAGTATCTAGTCCGATATAAAACACCTGTGGTTTGGTGCCGTATTCATCTTTTAAAACTGCTACACGCTCATTCATGATGATCTTGGCCACCGGATCATCATGGTCCTTCAGGTTGCCTAATTGTCGTGCCCCGAAAGGACAGGCCGCAACACAGGCGCTCTCCAGACCCTTGGTGATGCGGTGGTAGCAGAAGGTGCATTTCTCCGCAACCTTGTGAACCGGATGGAAAAAGCGGACCCCATAGGGACATGCCATAATGCAGTATCCGCAACCGATACACCATTTCCGGTCAACCAGTACCACTCCGTCTTTCGTCTGATAGGTGGCGCCCACCGGACAGACCTGCACGCAGGCAGGGGTTTCACAATGGTTGCATAATTTCGGAACGAAAAAAGCTTTTGAAATATCTTCAGGGAGGATTTCCTTGTCGCGGATCTTACCGTCAGTGAAACCATCCCTGCCGCCCATGGGTGAATCAATGTGGGTCTTGCCGTCTTTGGTGACCACATATCGCTCAACCCAGGTTCTGGTAACCGGCGCATCATAAGGCACCTCATTTTCATTTTTACAGGCCTTGACGCACAAACCGCAACCAACACATTTTTGAGTATCAACCACAAAGGCCCAGCGGACATTGGCGTCGCCAATTGATGCCTTGACCTGGGCCGGGCTCAAAAACTTGAACGCGCTCAACGGAACAGAGGCAGCAATGGTTCCCGCAAGCGTCTTTTTCAATAAATCTCTACGCGAGTAACTCATTACATATCCTCCAGACTGGGTTTATGCGGATTATGACATTCACTGCATTGGGTATCAGGATTATGTTGTTTTGGATTAATGCCGGGAATCTCTGAGCGTTGACTGGAGGGATAAGCAAGGTCGGCATGGCATCGCAGACACAATGCCCGACTCCTGTCGATAGCAAGAGCTTCCGGATTTTCCGGATGCCCGAGTGCCGGGCCATGGCAGTTTTCACACTCAATGATTCCGTGCTTTGAAGACATATTCTCTTCGTACTTTTCTTCGTGGCATTCCTGGCAATAAGCCTTGCCACGGTATTTGAGGGGAAATTCCTTCCACTCGTCAACATTGCTTGCTCGATAAAAACCGTAGGTAAAATTTTTCCCATTAACCCCAAAATCCTCCGGGACCATCAGATGCCTGGCGATCAAGACCAGAGCAATCACCCCCAGCGCCACCCACAGCGGACGCAACACATGGTTTCTCATTTATCCCTCTCCTTTTCGCAGTAAGAACATAAAAAACAAGGGCTGGACAATCAAAAAAATTTGTAAATTCAGCCCTTTAAATCAGAACACCAATACATACCACAATGTGGTACTTTTTTTCTTTGGCAGTCTATACCACATTGTGGTATACGTAAACAACATTTTTCTTGCGGATTATAAAAAAGTCTAGATGGTATTTAAAATTTACACAAATGAATTTGAAATGAATCAATTCTTCGTCTGGGAACGACATTGATGACTGAAACACACCTTGAGGAAAAAATATCCCGCCTCACCGACCATGTCATGTACCTCACCGACAAGATCGATATTGTCGAAACCAGACTGGCTTACTTAGAAAAAAATCGGGGCATCGAACCGAGTCCCGACCATCCGGCAATGGCTCCCTTATATCACGGTCAGGATATGCCGCCCGATGAACTCTGGTCAAGTTTCGGGAAATCCTCTTTTCTGCCGCGTGTGGCCACCGTCTGCTTTATCCTGGTCTTTGCCCTTGTCCTGCGGACCCTGGCTGACAGCGGTCTTATCAATCATCAGGCGGGTTCTTTTATCGGCATCGGTTATGCGTCGCTGCTCATAGCAGCAGGCTGGTTGTTAATCTCGCAAAAAAACCGCTTAGCGCCGGTTTTCCCGGTTTGCGGCGCCTTATTAATGTATGTGATTGTCATTGAGACCCATACGAGATTCGAGCCGGTCACCTCCCTTACCGCGTATGCCATCCTGTTTCTTACCATGCTGACAATTGTCAGAATCGGCCTGCGCTTTCAGGTTGTAACCTTTCTGGGAGTTGGTCTTATCGGCGCAAGTGTCTCGGCAATGATTATTGATTTTCCAAGGCCTGCATTCTACCAGTTAGCCGTTTTTCTTTTTGCCACCAACATCATAGCTTTTATGATTGCTGAGAAAACCCGCAGCAGGTGGATCCAGATAACTCTTTTCATCCTGACCCTGCTGTTCTGGTTCATCTGGATGATCAAACTGCATTTCCCCCTCTCAAAGGGATTACCCCTTCCACCCGGCGTATCATTATCCTGGTTTATCCCGCTGACCCTGATTGCGTCTTCATCAATCATGGCGTATTCCATCTATAAATCTTTTCACAAAGGCCATAAACTTGAAATATTTGAAATCATTCTACCAACGGTGAATATAATCTGGTCCTATGCAGCCTGCTGGGCAGTACTGGTCCCATGGCTTGGTCATGACCGCTGGCTCGGCATTGCCGGTGTTGTTGGCGCAATCGTTCACTACGGAGTTGCCGGCGGCATTTTCAAATTCAGCAAGGAAGGCGGCCCGGGAATCTGTTCGTTTACCTTTGCCGGATCTTCTCTGCTGATCATGGCGGCACCCGCCGCTACCGGAAATATACTGATCGCCCTGCCTTTCTGGGGTGCTGTCGCCTTAGGCCTGACCCTGGCATCACAGGCCTGCGAAGTCGGTGGAATCCGCCTGACGTCGTACCTCATGCAAATCCTCGCCTGCTCTCTGGGGGTTGCCTATGGCGTCTTCTCTCCCGGAACATCCGCCCCGTATGCAAGTATACTGGTTGCCGCTTTTCTGGCGGTAATCAGTGGTATTCAATATTTCTGGAGCAGAAAACACCCTCTGACCTGCAGCTCAGGATTATTCACAAAATTTGACCCTGCAGATCGTTCAGCACACTTTTTACTGATTGTATCGCTGATAAACGGTTTTTTCATGTTACAGCTCGGTGCGTATCTCATCCTGGCAACACAAACCGACAATCTGAATAATGCCCTGATAGGAGCCCAATCCCTATTCATTAATACAGGAGCGATATTTCTTCTTTCCCTGGGACTCATGCAAAAACACAAAGAAATTCTCTATACGGCCATTGCCCTTGCCTTAATCGGAGCATTTAAGGTGTTCGGCTATGACCTTTTTAATGCCCACGGCATACCGCTGGTGATAAGTGTTTTTTCCTTCGGGGCGGTGGCTGCGGTGGGATCCGTGGTCCTGGGCCGATGGCCGCAAACCGAGAATTCTTAAAAAAATTTACTTGCGATATCCGATCAGATATCATATTCAAGCTGACTTTGTTTAAAATAAAATATCAATCAGATCAGGTGAATCAATTGTCCACAGTAATCAAACATACCGTCCGACTTTTAATCTTTCTCGCTGTAATATTTATGACAATCAACACGGTTGTCGCCTATTCTTTCCCTTTCCGTGAATTTGAGGAAGGTGACCCCGTTCCGGATGTAACGCTGCAAAATTATGAGCAAGGCAAGGACCCCATCAGTTTTTCAAAAATAAAAGGTAATCCTTTCGTCGCAGTATTCTGGGGTGCCGATATGCCTGAAAAAATGAAGCACGCAGCAGAAACCCTCAAAGAAGTTCATGCCCTTGCCCCATTTCTTGCAGAACGTAATATCCGGCTGTTTTCCGTAAATATCCAGGGAGACGTATCAACTATTATCGATACCGTCATCAGCCAGTCAACCGACAAAATTCCGGTGTATCTTGATCAGGACCGTGTGGCATATGGGACTCTGGGCGTGTTTGTGATGCCCGCCGTGCTGGTGGTGGACAAAGACGGCAAGGTTTTCGCAGGCATGGGATACAGTCATGACATGGTTGACCGGCTCAAAGGTGCGATTGAAATTATGCTCGGTGAAAAAACCAAGGAGCAGGTTGAGGCCGAACTCCACCCTGAAATGATTGAAAAATCCGCAGAAGAAAAGGCCGGAAACCGCCACCTCAATTTCGGGCTCGTTCTGTTGAAGCGCGGGCTTCAGGACCCCGCCATCCGTGAATTCGAAAAAGCCCTTGAAGTCAACCCGGAACTCAACCAGGCTCGTATTGAACTGAGTTGTCTGTATCTTGATAAAGGTCAACTTGATGAAGCACAGGGAGCAATCAGCAAAGGCCTTGAATTAGAACCCGATTCACTGCGCGGCAAAATCTGCCTCGGGAAAATCAAGCTCAAAAAAGGGCAATTGGCCGATGCTGCAGCCGATTTCAAGGCTATTCAAAATGATAATCCGGGCAATCATGAATCCCATTACTATCTCGGCAAGGTTTATGAGGAGCAGAAACTCCTGAAGGAGGCCATGGCGGAATATAAACTGGCTTTCGAGATTCTTCAAAAAGAAATACGGGCAAAAGACCCGGATCTCAATGGTGAAATTCTTAAATAACCTGCAGCACAACAATTTCATCCACAAAAGAAAGGCCTGCGGCTGATTCTGATTATGAGTTGCAGGCCTGGTCATTCATCAGAGCTTTCATCTGTTTATAATCAGCGCCGAATAATTTTTGTTTGGTTATTCCCTTGTTCCATGCCTATTATGTATTTATTAATTTCATAATAATTTTCGATAATCGAATAAATTGAACGCCTGAAAAACGCCTTTATCTTTTCAGCCAAAAAGGAAATACTTCCATGCCGGATAGCATCAAACATAAAATGGGCACCACAGTCACCGAGCACATTCTCCTTTGTGAGCACGAATTCCCCGCCGCCACCGGTCAGTTCACCCGCCTGTTATCGGAATTGATCACCGGCGCAAAACTCATATCCCGTGAAGTCAATAAAGCGGGATTGCTTGCTGACATCCTGGGTGCAACCGGTGGCACAAATATCCAGGGAGAAAAAGTAAAAAAACTTGATGATTTTGCCGACAAGGTATTCATCTGGCGCATGCAGCGCTCCGGTCTGCTCTGCGCCCTTGCTTCTGAAGAAAACGAGGGGGTGATTGAGGTGCCGGAAAATCTGCCCCGCGGTAATTATGTGATCATTTTTGATCCGTTGGACGGATCCTCCAACATTGATGCAAATGTCAGCATCGGCACCATATTTTCCATATACCGATGTTTGGAGACAGTGGATTGCAGTTCTCTTGAAAATTTTCTGCGCCGCGGAAGTGAGCAGGTTGCAGCAGGCTATTTTCTCTATGGATCGAGCACCATGCTGGTCTATACGGTGGGCAGCGGTGCGCACGGTTTCACCCTCGACCCGTCGGTGGGAGAATTCCTCCTTTCACACCCGGATATCACCATGCCTGATCACGGAAAAATTTATTCGGTAAACGAGTCAAACAGCCTCTACTGGGATGAACCGACCAACAGAACCATCAACTATTTCAAGTCCACAAACAATAGTCTCGGCAGGCCGTACAATTCCCGATATATCGGTTCCATGGTTGCTGATTTCCACAGAAACCTGCTCTACGGCGGCATTTACATGTATCCGGCGGATTCCAATGATCCGCAGAAACCTCATGGCAAACTACGCCTGCTCTGCGAGGCGGCGCCCATGGCCTTCATTGCCGAGCAGGCGGGCGGCGCCGCAACCGACGGCAAGCAACGCATCCTTGATATCAAGGCGGAAAACCTTCATGAAAGAACACCGCTCTTTGTGGGCAGCAAAAAAGATGTTGAGGAAGCCACCGCAATAATGCAGGGAAAAATCCCTGGAAGATAATTTTTTCTCATTTTGTTCTGTGCCTCTTCGTATCTGTCTTAAATTTCAGGATCTTTTTCTAGACGCAGGTGTTTCGGCTTTATCGAACTGCTTCGCTGGTCGACGAAATCCCGCTTCCTGCGGATTCGTCGGTGCGTGACTTCCTGTCATGCACCCCACGGGCCTGATCGCTCCGCATTTCGAGCCGGGCGCAAGACGACTTCAAAATATCCTGAGACTTCAGGTCTCCAGATAATGAGCATGAAATGGTGCTACGACATATTTCCTTTTAAACATACAAAAAGCTATAACATTCTAACTCTTCAGAAGGAGACAGACATGGGTGAGGCAATCCGGATCAGTTGCGACGAGGCCAGGGCAAAGGTGCAATCAGGACAGGCGCTCCTGGTGTGTGCATACAATAAAGAGGAAAAATTCAACAATAACCATCTTGACGGCGCAGTGTCCTTTGCCGATTTTTCCGAGATGGCATCGAAACTTCCAAAGGATAAGGAAATCATCTTCTACTGCGCCTGACCTGCGGAGGGAAGCGCTGCCGGTCAGGCAGTAAAATTTGCCGAACAGGGTTTCACAAATACCAAAGCACTTCTGGGTGGTGTTACCGCCTGGAAGGAGGCCGGATTGCCCAT
>JAHJJF010000018.1 GCA_018823135.1 Pseudomonadota bacterium | reverse complement strand
AGCACTCAGCACTCAGCACTCAGCACTCAGCACTCAGCACTCAGCACTCAGCACTCAGCACTCAGCACTCAGCACTCAGCACTCAGCACTCAGCACTCAGCACTCAGCACTCAGCACTTGTCATTCCTCACTCGTCACTGCAAATATATCTATGCCTTGCTCTTTGGTTGCCTTAATGAGTTCCTGCCAGATTTCAAGGGTTTTTCGGGCCTCATCTTCGTCAATTGCCGAGATCGCAAATCCGGCATGCACCACAGTGTATTGGCCAACCTCAATTTCCGGCACATATTCAAGGCAGGCCATATTAAAGGTTCCGGAATAATCGATCCGGCCCATCTTCAGGCCTGCCTCTTCATAGATTTCAACCAGTTTTCCCGGTACGGCTAAACACATTTTTAAAGTCTCTTAAGTGAATAGTGATAAGTAAATAGTGACGAGTCAATAGTAAATGAATGTCGTTAATTTAAGGATTTGTTTCATTTTAAAAGAGAATATTGAATATCGAACAAGGAATTTCGAACTGAGGAAGTAAAAGAAAACACTTCGAAATTCGATATTCCTTGTTCGATGTTCTGCGGTTCGTTTCGAGAAAATTCCCTTAACTTCATGACATTGAATAGAAATAGTGACAGGCTTAAAGGTGTTTTATATTTTTTCCTCACTCCTCACTCCTCACCCCTCAGCACTCTTTAAATATTCTCTGCCGATAACAGCCTGACCAAGGGAGATGCATCCGTCATTAGTGGGGACCAACGAATGGGTAAGCACTGTAAAGCCTGATTTTTCAAGTTCAGGGATCAGTCCGCAGAATAAAATCTGATTCTGGAAAACACCGCCGCTCAACGCCACGGTTTTAATCCCGGAATCTTTTGCTGCTCTGATGGTAATCGCAGTGAAAAGATCAATCAAGGTTTTGTGGAAACGGCGGCTGATTTCCGACATTGTCCGGCCGCTCCTGACCGCCTCGGTAACTGATCTGATTATCGAACGAACCGGGAGATGAAGTATTCCATCGTGAGCCGTGAACTCAAAATCAAAGGATTTTTCGGCAATGCCGTTTCCGGCCTGCATGAATTCTATGGCTGCCTGGGCCTCATAGCGAATTATCGGTTTGCCGCCGCAGATTGTTGCCACTGCGTCAAAGAGTCGCCCGCAACTGCTGGTCTTTGGACAATTCACATCTTTTTCAAGCATTTGGCAAATTGCCGCAATATCGTGCCCGGCCAGAAAAGGCAGGTCCGGCAGAGTATCATGTGCCTGGTGAAGATAGGCCACAGCCGTGCGCCAGGGTTCCTTGATGGCAATATCGCCGCCCGGAAGCGGCATTTCTTCAAAATGGGCATAGCGCTTATATCCCTTGAAATCACCGATCAGCACCTCGCCCCCCCAGATTGTGCCGTCCGCGCTATACCCGGTGCCGTCCATGATAATGCCGATAGCCGGGCCGTCATGGAGGTTTTCTGCAAGGCACGCCGCAAGATGGGCGTGATGATGCTGCACTGCAAGCAGTCTGCAGCCCTGTTCTGTGGCCCATCTGCTGGAAAGATAGTCCGGGTGGAGATCATGGATAATCATTTCCGGGGTGCAATCAAAGATTGTCTGCATATGGTTGATTGTCCTGGTGAAAAAATCATAGGCAGGAAGATTTTCAAGATCGCCGAGATGCTGGCTCATCAAGGCGTGTTTGCCGCGCAACAGGCAGACGGTGTTTTTGAGATGCGTGCCCACCCCTAAAACAGTGGGGCCGGCGTTTTTAATAAAAACCGGAACAGGCACATACCCCCGGCTTCGTCTGATAATGCGGGTCCGGTCATGCAGGTGGATGACTACGGAGTCATCGTTTCGCAGATAGATGTCGCGGTCATGGATAAGGAAATAATCGGCAATTTCCTTGAGCCGATGAAATGCCTCATCATTATCAATGCAGATGGGTTCCTCGCTGATATTGCCGCTGGTCATAACCAGGCAGTCTAGATTATTCTCAAAGAGCAGATGATGTAAAGGCGTGTACGGCAGCATTACGCCGACGAGATCGTTTCCCGGTGCAATGCAATCCGAAAGTATCTTGTCGAGCTTCTTGCGGGCCAGAACGATGGGGCTCTGGGGAGAGATGAGGAGCGCCTCGTCCATGGGATGCAGTTCACAGATTGACCTGGCCGTCTCAATATCTTTTGCCATGATTGCCAGGGGCTTTTCTTCACGTCTTTTCCGCTGCCGCAGAAGTTTTACCGCTGAATCGTTTCGGGCGTCTACTGCCAGGTGAAAACCGCCAAGGCCCTTGATTGCGATGACTTTTCCATGTTTGAGGAATTGTTGGGTCTGTCTGATGGCATCTGTCCTATTGGCTATTTCTTCGCAGTCGGGAGAACACAGGGCCAATTGCGGTCCGCATGCAGGACAGGCATTGGGCTGGGCGTGAAAACGGCGATTTTTCGGATCATCGTATTCCTGCCGGCAATCGTCGCACATGATGAAATCCCCCATGGCTGTTGACGGTCGATCATAGGGGATATTATTAATAATTGTATAGCGGGGCCCGCAGTTGGTGCAGTTGATAAAGGGATAGAGATACCGTCGGTCTTCAGGATTGAAAAGTTCTTCAAGACAATCTTTGCACAGGGTGATATCAGGGGGTATCAGGGTGCAAGCCTCAGTTGATGCAAATGAAAGGGCTATGGAAAAAGCCGTGTCTCCCTGCGGTTCGATAGTTTTCGTTATAATTTCGTTGAGTTCCGCTAAAGGCGGGGAATTTGTTTGAATCGCGGTTTGAAATGATTCAAGATTTTTCAGTGACCCTTCCGCCTCGATTATCACCCCTTTGGCGGTGTTTGCTACAAATCCTGCGATTTTATGCTTTGCAGCCTTACAATAGATGAAAGGGCGGAAGCCCACACCCTGGACGATTCCGCTGATTGCAATTTTCCATCGGATAATTTTGGCGGGCATAAGGTTTTGTCGAAAGGGGGGATTTTTTAGTAAATTCTGATTTCTTGTCTCAAGTGTATATAAGGGAAGACCTTGGTGCATGAATATTTCATCTTATTTCATAAGAATCTGATGGGTATTCTAGTCTATTTTGCCGTAAAGCTGATGCTGATTTTTAATGAGATGTTATTTTTAAGTAAAGCCTCTCACGCTTCTTTCCCTTGAAATTTGCCGGCAAAGGAGTAATGATTAAGGTCTATAGGCGCGTACTTTTTGAGAATAATCCTCTGTCAAAAGCAGTTACCGCCCTCCAGATAAGGGCTTGCAGGTATTAACGATGAAGAAAGTTTTGTTGATTGATGATGATCCAACCATGCGCGGCATGATCAAGCTTCTCCTTGAGTTTGCAGGCTTTGAAGTCATCGAGGCTGATGACGGCCAGCAGGGGATTGATAAGTACCGCGAGCTGCAAACGGAGCTGGTCATAACCGATATGGTAATGCCCAACAAGACCGGTCTTTCAATGATTAATGATCTGCTGCAGGAGTATCCGGATGCAAAGATCATTGCCATGTCGGGAGGTGCAGCCATTGATGCGGACCGTTATCTGACGGTTGCCGATAAGCTCGGGGTGGAACATATTCTCAAAAAGCCTTTTACCCAGAAGGAATTGTTTGACGCTATCCAGGATTACGGTTTCTGACGAATATCGGGAAGAGAGATGAAGCTGACAATTTATCAAAAACTCATGCTCGGTTTTGCTAGCATTATCGGGATCATGGTTATTTCAAGCGCCTATATTCTCATCGCCCTTGAAAGTGTTTCCGATTCCGCCAAAGTCACCCTGTCTTCCAATGTCAGAAGTATTGATCTTGCCAAGCAGCTGCAGATCGATCTTTTTGACGAGGAAGGCTATCTTCAGAAATATCTTATTTCAAAAGACCAGGCCTATTATGATCTGTTTTTTGAGGTGTCCGGCCGTTTCGCTCGGAATATCCGGGCCTTGCGGAATGCGCAGGCAGACCCGGCCATGCAATCCCTGGTGAACAATATCGGTTCCACCCATGAGTATTTTGTCATGGAATTCAGTTCCATGCGGCAGAATCCCGGCAGCGTCGGGACCATCCAGGCTGTAGATAACTGGCTGAAGGCACTTGGACTTCAACACCGGACGCTGGATCACCTGATCAGTTTGAACCAGCTTACAATCGGCGATGCCATGGCCAGGGTTGAGTCCACTACCCGTAGGTCGTCGCATGTGGCTTTGTTCCTGGTCATTTTTTCCTTTGTCGGAGCGACGGTTATCGCCCTGCTTATCGCCCGGACCATCACAAGGCCGATTGCCAAGCTGATCCGAGGCACGGCGAAAATCACTCAAGGCCGGTTTGATCCGGTAATCGTCGACACCGGCGATGAGACTGAATTGCTTGCCCGGGCGTTTAATGAAATGGGTGAACGGCTTATGAAATCAAACGAACTCAAAGCCGAGATGATGCAGCAGATTTCCCATGAACTGCGGACGCCGCTTCAGACTATCCTGACTGCGAATGAAATTCTTGAAGGCCAACGACTCGGCGAGATCAATAGTAAACAGCAGAATCTTCTTACTTCAATCCGGGATTCCACCAATATGATCGCCGCTTTCAGTGATCAGTATCTTGATATCGCCAAAGTCGAAGCGGGCATGATGACCTATTCATTGAAATCCCTTGACCTGGGTGATCTGGTCCGGGAGATTGTCCATGAAATGAAGATAGTTGCTGAGCGAAACGAAATTGCCCTGAATTATTCCGTCGCGCAGAATCTGCCGAAAATCAAGGTTGACCCGGACAAGATCTGCATCGTTTTGCGAAACCTTTTGAGCAATGCGGTAAAATACTCCCTTGCGGGAGGAGCGGTGCATGTTGACGTTGCGTCTAAAGGTTTTTTTCTGGAAATACAGGTCCGGGATCAGGGCGTCGGTATTCCCGCTGAAGCGTTTGAACATGTTTTTACCAAGTTTTATCGGGTCAGGAATAAGGCGCATAAAAAGGTCATGGGGACCGGTCTGGGTCTGGCAATGGTCAAGGCCTTTGTCGAGGGGCACGGCGGCAATGTCAGGGTTGAAAGTCTGGAAGGCAAGGGCTCGGTGTTTACTGTTGAGCTTCCCTGGGACCCTCAGTCTGCTTCATTGAATCAATTGCCAGCCCCGGCAGACGGGAAACTGGTCTATGATTAAGCTTTGTTCTTGTATCATTGTGTTATTTCTCATTTTCGGTGGATGCGCGCCGATTCTCCAGAGTTTTGAAGAAAAAAGATTAGCGGGACTTGAATTCGAACGTGCGCAACGTCTTGAAGATGAAAGGAAATTTCCTGAAGCAACCCAGGAGTATCTCGCTCTTACCCAGAAATATCCATCCACAAAAATCGCCTTGACCGCGTCCCTCAAAACCGCGGCTCTATACAGCAATTTTAATAATCCTGAGATGGATATCCAGAAGGCTTTTGCCTGGTACAGGAAAATTCTCAATTCAGATGTGTCGGCTGCAGAGCAGGAACGGGTGGCTCACTCTTTGGGCTTGGTTGAGCAGATACTTGAACTTCAGAAAGAAATGGCGCAGGCGCAAAAGGAAAACGGTCTACTGGTCGCCGAAAACCGCCAACTTCTTTTGGGAAACAATAATATATCAGCTGAACTCGCGGACAAAAAATTGCAGATTGAAGCCCTCGAATCGCAACTCCAACAGGTCAGCGAAGCCCTGGCGAAAATGAAAGAGATTGATGTGAACCTCTCCAAAAGTCGTCGCGGCCAGTGATTTTTTTATCGATGGCTTAGCCAGTCCAGCCATTCACCCATGCCTTCACCGGTTTTGGCGGAGAGGATGAAGAATTTCAAGCGGGGATTGACGGCCAGGGCATTTTCCTTGCACGCCGCAATCTCAAAATCAACATAGGGTGAAAGATCGGTCTTGGTGATGACGCAGATATCTGCGGCATGAAACATGCCTGGATATTTCAGGGGTTTGTCATCGCCCTCAGTGACACTGATGATGACGATCTTGGCATCCTCGCCAAGGTCGAACATCGCCGGGCACACGAGATTTCCGACATTTTCAATAAACAGCAGGGAGTTGTCTTGCAGCGGAAGGCTTTGCAATGCTCTGGCAATCATCTCCGCATCAAGATGACAACCGGTTCCTGTATTGATCTGCACCGCAGGGACTCCTGTGGCTTCTATGCGTTCCGCATCACGGAATGTCTGCTGATCGCCTTCGATCACTGCAATCGAGAGATTTTTTTTAAGGGCAATAATTGTTTTTTCAAGAAGGGTTGTTTTGCCTGATCCCGGCGAACTTACGAGATTAAAGGTCCTGATGTTTTTATTTTTAAGAAATCGCCGGTTCTCCTGGGCCAGGAGATTGTTTTTGGAAAGAACATCCTCTTGGATTTCAATTTTCTTCTGGGGCGAATGATAATGATCATGTATGGATTTTGCGCCGGGTGCTTTGACGGTGAGAGAAATTTTTGAGTGACTGCAGCCGCATGTGTCGCACATAACAGGTTTCGCCTTTATCGGAGAAATGATTTGGGTAAATGAGCTAATTTTTTTATTCATCAACCGTGATTGAAATAATTTTTAAATCCATTCCCTGGATTATCTCGGCGGCAGGGTTGCCGCAGTCCGGACAATCATCAAAATGGGATTGGATAAAAAATAATGTTCCGCATTTTGTGCACTTTGCCTTGGCCTGTACATCATTGATCTGAAGCGCTGCACCTTCAGCAAGGGTCCCTTTTGTCGCCGCTTCAAAACAGAAGGTGAGCGCTTCAACCATTACACCGGCAAGGCTGCCGATTTCAAGCTCAACCATGTTTATTTTTCCGGCATTTTCCGCCAGCCCATTTTGGGTGGCGATTTCAACGATATTCATCGCCAGTGACATTTCATGCATATGCGCTATTCTACATTATTTTGTTTAGTGCTGGAAGGGGAGCTTCAATTACTGAACAATATGCTGTTCGGCATACTGGGCGAGAACTTCGTGGATTTTTGAAGAGGGTGATACTTCAAGATAGTGGGTCAAGACCACATGGGCGATCTCGTGGGTAATAACTGCAAGAGATGCATCCTGGGTCGATATATAAACGGTGTTGTCGCGAGGGGCGTAGAACGCGATATAAGGGACTTTTCTCCCGTATTTTTCCCTGTGCAGATTCTGAACATCCAGACTGGTCGGTAAGAGTACAACCTTGAATTGAAGGTTTTCCGGAAACATTTCCAAGACCTCCTCAACCTTTTCGACAATTACATCCAGTTTATCAGCCACCTCTTCGGAAATCGTCAGCGAAGTCTTGTTTTTCAGCATGTATTCCAGATTGTCGATTAACAGATTCCGGTTGAGTTCCTGGAGCGTGATTTCGTCACCAAAATCGATAGTTGTGAATCTGGATCGGATTTCCTCTGCGTGACAGGGATGTGCCCAGGAAACAATAATCAGTATTGCCAGGGTGACGGCATATGAATTAACTGTTTTGGTATTAGTGTTCACTGTGAAAGTTTAATGCTGTTGAGATTTGAAAAAGGGCTCACGGTTTATTCACAGTGAACAATGAGACGGAATCACTGATCTGCGTATTTAATTCGGTGATTTTTTGGATTTCAGCCTGGAAATTGCTTGAATCCGGCAATGACTCCTGTGAGTTCGCGAGTGCATTAAGTGAGGCGGTAATTTCGTCAGAATAGTCCTGCACGTTGGAAATCTTTTCTGCGATCAGGAAATTAAAGCGGGTAATTTTGTCGGCCAGTTCATGCCCTTCATCATTTTTCCGGAAACTGATTCCCTCTGACAAATTGCCTTCAAGCATCAAATCATACAGCGCTTCAATCTTGTAAAGCGGTCCGGCAACTCTGTGGGTTATGATCAAGGCGCCAACAACGATTGCAAGCCCTCCGGAAAGTATTGTAATCCAGTGGGTACTCAGCAGGCTTTTAATGAAAAATATTGAGGTATTGCCCATCTGCAGATCGTTGTTGTCATAGGTGATTGTCATGGAATCAGGGATGGAGAGGGCTAGAATTGCCGCCAGGCCGCCGCAGCCGATCAAAAAGAAAATGAAATAACTGAAAATGTATTTTCCCTGAAGGTTCTTCTTGATGAAATAATTTCTTCTCATGTAGTGGTGTTTCACTTTTACGATCCCGTAAGTTTTGGTTGAGGAAAAAAGGGGCTGTTTATTTTTTTTCTTTCCGGCGCATGATGAAAAGTGCAGAAGAATCTCTCGGAGTTTACTAATCTTTTTTTGTAATGAAATTTTGAATGGAAGCTTCACTTTCCAATAAAGAAGTCCATGTATTAATTGCACTGGTTTTTTTGTTCTTGGTGAGAATTGCTTTAATTTCTTGGTTTGATGGCGCTTGCGAGGGAATTGTTTTTGGACCGGTTATTGATTCAACCCGGTAAACGATGAAGAAGTCGCCTGATTTGAGCGGAGTGGTCATGCTGCCTTCTTCTGTGATCACGACCATATATTTGAGTTCGTTTGATAAATTGTTAAATTGCAGGTCGAGCCGGGCGCCGTTTTCGTAAGAACCGTTTACTGCTTCTTTTTTATTGTTGAAACGGTATTCGGTTAAATTGATTGTTGATCCAATGAGCGATAAGTATTTACCTATTTCATCTTCGGTGACATCAACGGAGATCGATTCCATCTTTCTGTTTATCAGAGTTTTTATCAGTGATTGTTCATAGTAATTTTTTAATGAAAGCCGAAAGTATTCCTCTTGATCAATTCCCTCCTTCTGTGCTTCCTGGATTAAAAGCTGCCTGGTAATAAGAGAATTGATGAAATAATCTGTGTCAGCAGTAGTTTTAGACTGCAGGTTTTGAATTTTTTTGTATTCAGCCATTGATATAATTTTATTATTTATGATCAAAGCTGGTTCGACAATTTCTTTTTTTTCTGTAAACCAATTATTCCTGAGCAGGAGAGAAGCAGTGCATATAAATAATAATATAAAACTGATGTATACAATATATTTCATGATATTGTTCTCATTAAAGATAGAAAGGTTGCAGTCTTGGCTGCTATTATAATAGGAATGTAACTGATCTTAATTTAGAGAGATTGTAGCATCTCTTTAGCTGATTCAAAGAATCATCAATAACATATACAATGGAGTGCGGAGTAAAAAAAACAGTTCCGGAATAACTTCCGGAACTGTTTTGCAGATGCCTGTTATTGGTGCTCGCTGTCAGCAATGAGAAGTATCTACTTTTTTTGTGGAGCGTGATAACCGTAAGTCACTTCGGCGGAGGTGTAATGGGTGTCCGGGGCGATGCTTCCTATGCGTGCAAGAATTTCTGTTTTGGTGAGAAACCTCATGGCCGAGTGCTTCATGTATTTATCCGGGTTGGTTTCGCCGTTAATATTTGTGATGACCAGTGCGCCCTGGCCTTTCTTATAATGATTGTTGAAGTCATAAACCGCGCCAATAATTACCAGATCTCCGGATTTAACCTTTGAGGCATAAAGTTGATTTGCATACGCCACCTGGTAGTCGACGTTTCTCTCGATGTTTTTCGTCCAACGGTCATCGAACTGGCCGCTGCCGTTATCAACGGATAACGGGGTTTTTAGGGGGGCGAGCTCGGCAATTATGCCGACTGTCTCTTCGGATATATCGCCCATTGCTGCCTTGATGGCGCCGCAGTTCGAATGGCCCATGACTAATAATATTGACGTTGAAAGATGGTGAATGCCGTAATCAACGGAACCTTCGGCATTCTGTATTTGATTGCCGATATTTCGTACCGTAAAGATTTTATTGCTCGGGTCCATGCCGAAAAGGTTGTTCTGGACACGGGAATCAGCGCATGTAACTACGGTGAGAGTCGGGTTCTGCTGGTTTTGAAAGGACTGGAAATAGTCTTTTTCCAGGGCAACAACAAAGTCCCGGTTGCCGCGGATTATTTCCTGTAGAACAATACTCGGAGATCGGACGGTGTAGACACTGGTCCGATCAATACTGCCGGCATAACAATCTGAATTCATGGTGAAAAACATGGATACAGCCAATGCCAATATAAGATGCTTTCCGGTGTGCATTTGTTTCTCCTTCCTCATGGCCTTTTCCCGTAAAATTGAAACTTCCCCGCTGGAAATAACATGTAATAGATTATACATATTAGCTTCATTCATACGTCAAGAATATTCAATGAAAAAAATCGAAAATGATTAAAATTCATCAAGGTTCATTGATCGTGACGATCATGGAGCGAAACTGTATTAATGTATTATAAAGGCTTTTGCAAAAAACATGCCGCAATGAAGTTCTCTGTATTTAGGGCTTTATGTGGGTTTTTCGGGTGGTTTCGTTTGTTTTTTTCAGCTTGAATTCCGGAAAGCTGGAAATTTCTTTCCGAAATGTCGGATGTGGTTGTTCCAAAACTGATACTTGAGAGAACAATAAGGACTTTGATAGATGTAATTATTTGTGGAATAATTTATTATCTCATGTATAAATTATCCCCATATCTAATCTGACTTATTTAACAAAATGTAAGTGTTGAGGTAAGGGGATGCTATTTAAAATTTTTTCTAAAAAAGAGCTTCCGATTCTTTTTGAGGTGCTTTCGGTTAATCCGATAATCGGCCCGGTACAGATAGCTTCAGATAGAAAAGGTCAGCCTATTTATTCATTTGATATTGTCTATGATTTTAATGAGTTGAGGCTCGACTACACCACTACCAAATATTCCGCCAAGAAATATTTTCTGCCGTATCTGGAGACGCTCTGCTCTTTTAATGTCAGCCCGGAGTCCTGGGAGAAAAAGGTAGATTTTAATATATACAAACCCTTTGTGTTTTTCGGGATGCACGCCTGCGATATCAATGCCCTTAATAAACTCGACAAGGTTCTCATGGAAAGCGTCTACCCGACGCCGTATTACGCCAGTAAACGTAAAAATATGTTTATAATCGGTATGGATTGCGCGCCTCAGCCTTTCTGTTTTTGCCGGTCCATGGGCACTGATACTGTTTTCAATGGTTTTGATATGTATCTGACTGATATCGGAGACAGTTTTTTTGCGGAAATTGTCTCTGCGGAGGCGTTTAATTATCTGAAATCAATAACCACGCGAGAACCCACCGGAAAAGACCATGCCTTGTATCTGGAAACTGTGAAGGCCAGGGAGAAAAGCTTTACCGCCAAGGTTGACACCACGGACCTTACGAAGATTCTCGATATGGAGTTTCATTCGGATGTCTGGAAGACCTGGGGCGAAAAATGCCTGTCATGCGGGACCTGCGCCAATGTCTGCCCGACATGCTACTGTTACGGGGTTGAAGAACAGGTTGACATGGATCTTAAGGGCGCTGTAAAACTCAAGCATCTCCATTCCTGTAACCTCATTGATTTTGCCGAAGTGGCGGGTGGGCATAATTTCAGACCGGAGAGTCATACCCGGTTGAAGTATCGCTATTATCACAAACATCGGGGGTTTGTAGAGGCGTTTGAGGAATCCCTTTGTGTGGGGTGTGGTCGTTGCGGCGAGGCATGTCTTGCGGATATAACGGTGCCTGAAGTTATTTCAAGTGTGCGCGGGGAGGAAGCCTGACATGGAATCTCTTAAATTTATTGATGTTCTTGAACAAAGCCAGGGGCTCAGGGCTCATGATTTCAAAACTTTTGAGTATACGTACCAGGCTGAAATTACCAATGTTTATCCTCTCACCGAAACGGAGAAGCTGTATCAAATCCAGATAAAGGATCCTGAAAAACGGCGGCTGTTTTCTTTCAAGCCTGGGCAATTCGTTATGCTTGAACTGCCGGGCATCGGCGAGGCGCCTTTTTCCATATCCTCTTCGCCCATCCGTCATGGCGATATTGAATTATGCATCCGGAGAGCCGGGAATCTGACGAATTTTCTTTCCCGCGTCCAACGGGGCACTCAGGTCGGGATCAGCGGCCCGTTCGGTACGTCCTTTCCCATGGAGAAAATGTACGGGCAGAATGTACTGCTGATTGCCGGAGGATTGGGGATTGCCCCTCTGCGCTCCCCGGCTTTATCGGTTCTTGAAAACAGAAGTCGCTATCAAGAAATTGATATTATCTACGGCGCCAAGAGGCCGTCTGAACTTCTTTTCACCTATCTGTACGATATGTGGCGCAAATTCGACATCAACCTGAACATTATAGTTGATGAACCTGATGACGCCTGGCAGGGGCCGGTGGGGCTGATCACCGAGATTCTCGAAAAAAGAATAGCCGCCTATGGGAATTCACTGGCCAAAGATACCTATGCAATTGTCTGCGGCCCGCCGATCATGTTCAAGTTTGTCTGCAAAATGCTGATTGATGCAGGGCTGCCCATGCAGAAGATTTTTGTTTCTCTTGAGCGACGCATGCATTGCGGTCGGGGAAAGTGCTGCCGCTGCAATATCGGCTCGACTTACACCTGCCTGGAAGGCCCGGTTTTTGACTACTGGTCGGTGATGAATCTCAAGGAGGCGATCTGATAATGTCTGATTTATCCTATCTCGGTGTGCCCCTCGCGCGTCCAAGGGTCGCTTTTTTTGAACTGACTTCCTGTGAAGGATGCCAGTTGCAGATTATCAATAATGAATCCAGCCTGCTTGATTTTCTGTCCCTGGTTGAGGTGGTAAATTTTCGCGAGGCGATGAGTGAAAAATCCGATGAGTATGATATCGCCTTTGTTGAGGGAAGTGTTACCCGCGCAGATGAAGTGAAGAGGCTTCAGGAGATACGGGCAAACGCCAAGATTCTTGTGGCACTGGGGTCCTGTGCCTGTTTCGGTGGGGTCAACCAGTTGAAAAATCGGTTCAATGATCTGGCCTGGGTAAAAAAGCAGGTTTATGGAGACTTTCCCGTGGAGACTGAAGCATCAAGGCCTTTATCCGCTGAAGTTACGGTTGACCTTGAAATATACGGTTGCCCGATAAAAAAGGAAGAAGTTGAAAGAATCGTCACCAATCTGGTTGTCGGCAAATCCGTCCGCCACCCCAAATATCCGGTATGCATGGATTGCAAGGCCAATGAGAATATCTGCCTGTTTGACCTTGGTGAGCCGTGTCTGGGGCCGATTACCCGGGGGGGATGTGATTCCTGGTGTCCGAATAGTCGCATGGGATGCTGGGGATGCCGGGGGCCTGCGGAAGTGGCTAATATTGAGCAGATTCAGGAAATCATGACAAAACACGGGTTTTCCCGGGAAACAATGCTTGACCGGCTTGAATGTTTTGGGGGATTTTCCTCAGTTGTCGAGGAATTGCGGCAGAACCAGGAAGAAGAACAGGAGAGGAAATGAAGGTTTCATGCGATGTGAATGTGCATCACCTGACCCGTGTTGAGGGTCATGGGAATATCAATATCAACATCCGTGACGGAGTTGTGAAAGAGGCGCAATGGGAAGTCGTTGAAACGCCGCGTTTTTTTGAAGCGATGCTCGTGGGCAAGAAATGGGAAAACGCCCCGTATATCTGCGGCAGAATCTGCGGCATCTGCTCCATCGGTCACACCCTGGCAAGTATTCGTGGGGTTGAAAATGCCTTTGGCATAACCCCCACTGGCCAGACCGCCAAACTGCGCCTTCTCCTGAAACATATGGAGACCCTGCAGAGCCATATTCTGCATCTTTATTTTCTTGCCGCCCCGGATTTTGTCAATACCGGCAGTGTGCTGCCGCTGATCAAGACCCATCCCGATATAGTTCAGCGGGCAATGCGGCTGAAACTTCTGGCCAATGACGCCTGTGATATTATCGGCGGCCGCCGAATGCATCCGACCCGGACAGTGGTGGGGGGATTCACCATGCTTCCGGAAAGAAAGGAACTTGAGGGTATCAGGAAACGTCTCAAGGCCTGTTCCGACGACCTGGCGCAGACCGTGGAACTATTTGCGTCATTTGAAATACCGGACTTTGTCCGTGAAACCGAGTTCGTATCCCTTGAAGGCACCGGGGATTATCCCTTTATCGGCGGCGATATCATCTCTTCGGATGATGCGGAGCAACCTGAAAGCGGCTACCGGAAAATGACCAATGAATATTGTGTTGATCATTCCACCTCAAAGTGGAGTAAGCTTTCCCGAGAATCATTTGCGGTGGGTGCTCTGGCAAGAATTAATAATAATTTTGACTATCTTAATCCCCTTGCCTTGGGTTTTGCAGAGAGTTTGAACCTTGAACCGGTCAATCATAATCCCTTCATGAATAATCTGGCGCAACTGGTTGAGTGCGTGCATGTGGTTATGGATTCTGTTGCCATTATTGAAGGGCTTTTAGGGAGCGATTGGCAGGAGTCCCGCCAGCCGGTTACTCCCAGGGAAGGAGTGGGCGTCGGCGCGGTTGAAGTGCCGCGCGGTATTCTCTACCACAGTTATGAATTCGACGCTCAGGGCAGGATTAAAAGCTGCGATTGTGTGATTCCAACGAGCCAGAATAATGCCAATATCCATTACGATATTATCGAGCTTGCCCGGCAGTGTTCGGAGCAGGGCAAGACTGACGTAGAAATCAAGCGGCTAGCTGAAATGCTGGTGCGGGCCTACGACCCATGCATATCCTGTTCCGTCCATTAGCCCGGTGTTTGATGGGCCGATCAGTCCGAATCTCCTGCGCATAAAGGCTATCCGCATACTAGAGTATAGCGGATAGCCTTTATACTTGAATCTTCAACCTGCTTGACCCATCAAAAACCGGGCTTAAGTGTAAAGACTTTTTTGTCATGCTCCAAAATATCGAGATGATTGTTGATATACACAACGATTGACAGTCACCTCGGATCTTCAGCAATAGTGAATCCTAATTAGCCGAATTAGATATTATTAAGATCTAAACTTCAACATGGCTAAATCATCAAACACCGGGCTAAAGTTTTATACGGAAGTTATATTCCTAGAAATCAATAAGTTCCACTTCAAATACCAGGGTCTCGTTGGGTGGGATGGGGCCGACACCTTGGCTGCCGTAGGCAAGGTCCGGTGGGATTATGAGAATACGTTTTTCTCCCTTTTTCATGTCAAGAAATGCCTGATCCCAGCCCTTGATCACCTGATTTTGCCCCACCGGAAACTGAAACGGCTTGCCACGGTCCACTGAGCTGTCGAATTTTCCTCCATCAAGAAACATCCCGGTATAATGTGCGGTTATCAGGGTGCCTGGAGCCGGTTTATCCCCGGATCCTTCCGCAAGAACCACATATTTGAGACCGGTAGGCGTTGTTATGGCGTTGGGCCATTTTTTCATGATGAGTGCATCGAGTTTTTTGGTCTGGCGGGTTTTTATATTTTTCCTGAGTTGGTCAAAAGTCCCCTGGTCGCTTTTGAAGGCTTTGGCTTTTTCGCCGTTCCGGATAATGTTGACGGTCTTGATCCTGTCGCCTTTCTGGATTTTATTGACAACGTCCTGGCCGGTAACAACTTTTCCGAACACCGTGTGTTTGCCGTCCAGATGCGGGGTTGGGACGTGGGTTATGAAGAATTGACTGCCGTTGGTCCCGGGACCTGAATTTGCCATGGAAAGAATTCCCGGGCGGTCATGTTTGAGGGCTGGATAAAATTCATCTTCGAATTTGTATCCCGGGCCGCCGCGACCGCTGCCGTTGGGGCATCCGCCCTGGATCATGAAATTGGCAATCACCCGGTGAAAGGCCAGTCCGTCGTAATATTTGCCTGAAGTTCTGCCTGCAGTGTCATGGAAGTCTTTGGTCCCTTCGGCGAGTCCGACAAAGTTTGCAACGGTGATCGGTGTTTTTTCAAACTCGAGCTTCACGACAACAACCCCCTGTGTGGTGTCGATTCTCGCAAAAAGGCCGTCTTCAGAAAGCTCGGTTGCCGCTTGAAGATTATGTAACGGGAAAAGAGCAAAAAGCGTTATTGCGCATAAAACGGTGAGAAGTATTTTGTTCATTGAAACCTCCGATATATTTTTATAAAGTTCAAGTTTCTTATCCTCCCGCATAGGCATTTGTCAAGGACGGCATTTTTTTGCGGCATGACTCATGGCCTTTTTAAGTATATTTTTTTCAGTAATACCGGATCATGAATAATGCAGGCTTGCAGTTGATTTTTATGATTCCGCCTGCTATGAAACATGGTATATGCATACAAAAAATAGTCTTGTTTTAGCAAATATATCTTAATTAGGAGGGCGTGATGCCGGGATTTGAAATATTTGGCGAAGAAGAAAAAAAAGAGATCATGGATGTCCTTGATACCGGTGTGCTTTTCCGCTATGAGTTTCCCGAGCAGAGAAAAGGGGTGTACAAGGTTCGTTCTTTTGAGGAAAAGTTTGCAGCCTATTGCGGCGCAAAATACGCCCAGGCGGTAACATCCGGAACCGCGGCGCTTAAAGTTGGTCTGGCAGCCATGGGTGTCGGCCCTGGAGATGAGGTTGTCACTCAGGGGTTCACCTTTGTCGCTACCTGGGAAGCGATTCTTGATGTGGGTGCGGTCCCGGTTTTCTGCGAAATAGATGATACCCTGAATATGGACCCCGATGATCTTGAAAACAGGATCACCCCCAGGACCAGGGCGATCATTCCGGTACATATGATGGGTGCCCCGGCCCGGATTGAAGAAATTGTCGCCATTGCCGACAAACACGGAATTCCTGTACTGGAAGATACGGCCCAGGCTGCCGGCGCCAGGATTAAGGGCCGGCATCTCGGGACCTTCGGTAAATGCGGCACCTTTTCCTTTGATGCGGTGAAGACCATGACCACCGGCGAGGGCGGCATGATTATTACCGATGACGAGAATCTCTGGCGCCGGATGTCGGAATATCAGGATCATGGCCACGACCATGCAGTGAATCCGGGCGGCAGGGGCGGCGAGGGCAGGAGTTTTGTAGGGTTCAATTACCGGATGATGGAACTCCAGGGAGCAATCGGCCTTGCCCAGCTTGCCAAGCTTGATGGTATGGTTGTTGCCCAGAAAAAGAACAAGGCCGCTTTGCGGCAGGCTATTTCGAAAATTCCGGGGGTCACTTTCCGAACCATTCTTGACCCGGATGGGGATTCGGCAACCTTTATCGCCTTCATGCTGCCCGATGCGGGCAAGGCACGCGCAGTAAATGAGGTGCTGAAGGCAAACGGCGCCGGTGCCGTTTATTTTGCTGAGAATACCTGGCATTATTATCCGAAATGGGAACATCTGCTCAATGGCTCCACATTGGCGAAAAGCGGCTGGCCATTCATGGAACCTGGCGGCAAAAAACGAGTTGTCTACGACCCGCAGGTTTTACCCAAATCCGCGGCAATAATGAATCGCACCCTTGTCTATCAGGTGCCGATCAAGCTTTCAGCCGAACGATTGCTCCAGATAACCGCTGCTCTCAAAAAAGCCGCTGCCGTGTAATCCAGCCACCGGATATTACCCTGACGGCGCGTTCTGCGCCTTCCGGAATTTCAACGGAAATACCCTGCGACTGGAGAATTATAAATCTCAAGTCGCGGGGTAGATGTTCATTATTCCTGTTCATTTTTAATTTTAATTGTCCTCTCTGATTTATTTGACTTAATTAACGTTGAGGATATATCGTTAATAATAATCAGTAGAAGAATACTGAATCTCACTTTGATCAAAAGAAGCTGATCCCCAGAGTTAGTAATAGCTCTCATCATTGTTTGCATTGGTTGAATAGTAAGTTTACAATTAATGAAACCCTTAACTGTTTATTGATTAATCTACTTCCGCCTGGGAATATTCAGCTAGGCCGCTGGCCAATGAAGCTTGCCGCTTTAGACTTGCGAACCCCAAAGGGCTGGGGAAGCCAGCGAAACAGGTGCTTTAGCTGGGAAACGTTTCGCATCGTATTTGAAGCGAAGATGAGGAGAAAAAAATGGTTTCATTTCAAAATGTATCTTTAAAATGGCGTTTGCTTGTCGGTTTTATTGCCTGTGCACTTTTTACCGGAGTTGCCGGCGGTGCGGGTATTTTTTCGTTGCGCCAGCTGCAAAGCAATATGAATGTTTCTTCCGGTGAAATTGTTTCAACCATTGACTCCCAGAATCTGCAGGCCCGTCGCCTCATCCCGGTTCGTTCCCTGGTTTTATCCATAATCAATTCCGAAACAATCGCGCAGCTTGACCAACATCGCAAAGCCCTTGAGAGGGTCAAAGGCATTACGGCAGGGAGTGAGGATTCAGGTCAGGAGGATGTGTTTGATAGTGTTGAAGTGTTATTAGGCCTGAGAGAAAAATATATTCGGACCTCCCTGGCCTTGACGGATCAGACGGCCAATACCCTTGAAACCACGGAGAAAATTACTAAACTTGCCTCGGAAGCGGAAAAGAATGCAAAAAAAGAATCCGATAAGGAAATTGAAGGCGGGATGAAAGGGATCAGGGAGCAATTTTCAAAAGCAGCTTCCGGCAAGGGTCGTAATCTCAACATTGATGATGCGATCAACGATGTCAGCTTCATTACCGATCTGGCTATCTCCTCAATCAGGTCGGCGCTTTTTCTTCAGTCCGAGTGTTATCAGCTCAACGTTCTGCTCAAGGATGCCCTGGCTTCAAATGATCTGAAGCTGGTTGCTTCGACAAAGGACGGGGCCGCAAAACTTCTGCGCCAGATGGTGACGGATCTTGTCGAGTTGCCGGAAGGGGAGATGAAGCAGACAATTCAAAAGCTGATATCCGCCCTTGATGGTCTTACCGGGAATATGATCAACGCCAAGACGGAGATGATTCAGGCGGACAATCAATTGAAGACTACTTCAGAAGAGATATTCCTTCGATTACAGGATGTTGACCAGACAATTCTCAATTCAGCCCTGGGCACGAAAAATACCGTGAAGAATTCCTTGATGGCCAATACTGAATTGGTCAACCGCTGGCAATTTATTCAGGTTCTGCTGGGCGGCTTCGCCTTTGCGCTGGCCCTTGCATTGGGCATTGTTATTGCCGGGTTCATTACCAGGGCGATTAACAGGATTTCACAGGGTTTGAGCAACAGCTCGCATCAGGTTGCCAACGCCGCGCAGCAGCTTTCCTCTTCCAGTCAGTCTCTTGCCGCAGGAGCGTCTCAGCAGGCTGCGTCCATGGAGGAAACAACCTCTTCGCTTCAGGAAATTGCCTCAATGACCAGAAACAATGCCGAGAACGCCCAAAAGGCAAATTCGGTTATGGAAGAGACAATCCAGGCGGTGGGCGACTCCTCTCAGGCAATGGATCGTCTTAATATCTCAATGGGGGAGATTGCCGCGACAGGCGAAGAAACAAGAAAAATCATCAAAACAATTGATGAAATAGCCTTCCAGACCAATCTTCTCGCGCTGAATGCTGCAGTTGAAGCGGCAAGAGCAGGGGAAGCCGGCGCCGGTTTCGCCGTTGTTGCCAATGAGGTACGGAACCTTGCCAAGCGGGCAGCGGAAGCGGCGCAGAATACTTCCGTCCTGATTGAGGAGTCTTTAGGGAAAATACACGAAGGGGAGGGCCTGGTTTCCGCAACGAATACTACCATCAAAGGAATGGCAGGAAAAGCCGATCGGGTACGACAGATGGTTTCGGAAATTCGCTCGGCCTCCCAGGACCAGTCAAACGGTATTGAGCAACTCCTTGAAGCTGTGGACCAGATAAACGATGTGACCCAGAGGATAGCGGCAAATTCAGAAGAGTCCGCCAGCGCCTCCGAAGAACTGGGAGCCCAGTCGGGTGCTCTTGAAGATGTGGTTGACGAGTTGGTTGTCCTTGTCGAGGGTCATGCCGGAAATAAAGCTGATTCTGCGAGAGCCGGGCAGAGGTTGCTTCCAGGCTCTGACGATTTTTAATTACCTGAGATAGATATCATACCGGTGGTTTTGGGATTTGGTCGATAGAGACGGGGCTGGGCCTTCTATGGGAGGGGCGGCCTTCGGTCGTTTGATCACCACTCGTTGTCTGGCTGTCTTGATTGCTGTTTCCAGCAGCTCTGGCGCATCGCTGTCATATCCTGCAATTTCCCGTAAAATCCGCATCTCCTTTTTAACCAGGGCGCTCTTGGTGCGATATGGAAACATCGGGTCGAGATAGATGGTCTGGGGACAGTTCCCATCCGAAAATTTCTTCATTAATTCTATGCTGTTCCCTGTGACTAATATCATTCTGGAGGCAGCGGCAGCGGTTCTGCTGTCGTTCATCGCCCGGTTCAATCCGTCTTCAAGAAGAGCTGCAATGATTGGCGACCGCTCCATCAGGGTCACTGTGCAGCCGAGGCTTGCAAGGACAAAGGCATCTTTCCCCAGACCGGCGGTGACATCGAGGATTTCTGGCCGCAAACCGGGTTTTAGACCGCAGGCTTTTGCCAGTGTCTGTTTTATCCCCCCACCATGTTTGAGCCGGTAGAGTAATGAAGCGTCGCTGAAATCTACAAAAATCGGCCCCAGGGGCGAGGGCGTAACCCGTTGCAGTTCCAGGTGTTTTTCCGTAACACCAAGAAGATAGGGGTAATCCGTTACCGGTGATTCGATAAGGGGCAGGCTCAAACGGCTTGAAAGCTCCATTGCGATCAGTTTCGTATTGGTGCTGCAGGTTATTGCTGCATGAAGTTTTTCCGGTAACATATCCATATATTATCAGTTTGCATGAGTGCGCATCTTTGAGGTGATTTGTACCTTTTCTGTTTTGCATTGGATGCACTGTATCACACATCATTCCAAAAAAGATCATAAAACAAGGCATAATTATATTTTGTAATAATACAGAAATGGTATAGATTGTTGATTAAGCATAACAATAAAATTGTGCAAAAAAGTGGTTGACATTAACTGTTTGATGGATTATTTACCTGACATTTTAATGATGGACCTCTGTGGGCATCACAGGTAATTTCTATAATTCATAAAAATAATCTCTACTCTTGGTGTTTTTATCTTTCCTGGGAAGAGTTATGCGTCAGAAACAGGGTGGGTGTTATTGTAACTATTTGATTTAAAAATAAAAACAGGAATATTCTGATGTGTGTGCATAACAAACCGATTGGCAAGGGCTTTTCCGTCTTTTTTCTGGTAGTTTTGTTCTCGTTTTCATTGACAGATTTTTGTCTGGCAGGGCGAGGAGTACGGCTGGCAAGGATAGATTCTTTTACTGCAACCCCCGCAACAATCCAACCGGGTGAAGATGTTACCCTGGCATGGGAAACTTTCAAAGCCGTGATTGCGGAAATAGACAATGGAATCGGTAATGTTTCTGTAAACGGTTCAGTCATTGTCAATCCTGTAGTCACAACAACGTATAAACTTACGGTGTATTCCAGCGATAATGCTTCAGAATCAGATTTTGTTACAGTAAATGTGGTTGCTGGGCCTCTCCTTCCTGCCGTTACAATTTCAGCCAATCCTTTGACAATTGGTTCGGGCGGGACTTCCAGACTTGATTGGAACTCCACGAACGCGAATATAAGTGTGTCTATTGACAATGGAATTGGCAATGTTAATGAAATCGGATTTCAGGATGTCTCTCCCGCCGTATCAACTACATACACGATTACCGCTGTTGGTGACGGCGGCACAATTACAGACAGTGTCACGGTTATTGTCGCAGATCTGCCCCCTGCTCCCGGCAGTGCAAGATCAGAGCATTCTCCGGATACAATAAGAGTTCAGTGGTATGCCCCTCCAGGCCAGAACATAACTGCGTTCAGAGTTTACAGGAGACTGGCTGCAACCCAATATGACGGAACTTTCATTACAGTTTCGCAGAATTATTACGAGGATATCAATATTCAGGTCGGGACAAAGTATTGTTATAAAGTGACCGCAGTAACTGCCGGGGGTGAAGGTCCATACTCCCCTGAAACCTGTGACATGATTTATTGGGGTACCAGCGGCCCGAATCTTGTTCATACTATCAGTTTGTCCAAGGAAAAACCTGTCTCCCAGACAGCTACCGGTGATTTTAACGGTGACGGATACGGAGATCTGATTCTGGGTATTCCAACCCACAAGCAAGGGAAAAATATTGTCGGTAAAATACTGGTAATTTTAGGGGGCGGGATTGGAGAGACAATATCCCTTCTCGGAGAACCAGGTTGCCCGATAGGCGAAAAGTTTGTTGTTACTGATTTAAACAATGACAACAGCAATGACATTATAACAACATCGCCCCGATGTGATGTTGAACAAGCCATTGATCCAAATAATGCGTACAGGGGCGAAGGCAGGGTGTATGTATTTGCCGGCAGCCCTTCCCCTGATCCTGGACCGGACTATATTCTTGACGGGAAAACCGCATACGGAGAGTCCTCAGTTTACTTTGAGGCCGAACACCTGGGAGAGAGTATTGCCCTTGCAGGAGATGTGAATGGGGATGGATTCAACGATGTGGTAATTGGCGCTCCATTGGGAGGTCTGGATCGGAGCGGCAATGTCCGAATTCTCTATGGAGGTCAATCCCTGACATCCGGGGTGGCAAGCATCAATGGACCATATTTATATTTTGATGAATTCGGCTCTCATGTATGGGGTGTCGGCGATTTTAATGGTGACGGATATGGAGATATCAGGGTTGACAGCAGTACCAGCAAATCTTACGCGATCTATGGCGGCGTTTCTTTGCAACTCTCTCCCGAGCTTGGGCAGGGAGCCTTTTCGGACGCACCAGGACTCCTGACCTCTGTTCCCAGGCTGGGTGATATCAACCATGACGGTTTGGAAGAAACAGGAGAGGATGGGATAATTGAATTCGGTAATGTTCTTTCGGGAGTAGATCCTTTCACCGTCAACGTCCCGGCTTTAAATCAATTTTCCTTTGTCACTGATTGGGATCTTGATGGTTTTGGAGATTTTATTGAATATTCAGGCACCTCTTTAAATGTTTATTCCATCCTTCCGTATGGTGCTCTGTCGGAAATAAAGATAGTCTCGGGTCTGGACAATATCAAAACATATGACGAGACCTTGCAGATTGCCGGCCTGGTTGAAGGCGGGATTGTCAGTCTCTCCATCCAGGGCCAGGCAATATCCATGCAGCCGGACCAGACTTTTGCACACACCGTCCTCCTCCATGAGGGAACGAATTATATCGAAATTCGGGCTGATTCAACAAACGGCACAGTATCCAAAAAATGGGTCAAGGTTGAAAAATTGCCATTACCTCCTCTTGTCCTCAAGATGTCTAATCCATTGGATGGGGCGGAAAAATATCATACGCCTGTGACTGTGAAGGGCTATGGAAGCAATGAACTGGTATCGGTCATGATAAATGATCTGCCGGCCACTCTTGCCGATAGTAAAAATTTTATCCTGAATGTCCCGCTTGCCGAGGGGCAGAATGTACTGACCGTGGTTATTGATGATATTTTCGGGCAGAGCCTGACAGAAACACTGAATGTAAGCCTGGTAGCCGAGGGCTCAGTGAAAGGCTTTGTAACCAGTACAGGCACAGGTCTACCGATTAAAGGCGTCAATGTTTTTGTGACTGATTCGTTCGGGACCTATACAGCAGTAACCGACGAGGCTGGCGCATACACGGTTACTAATACTGTGCAGGGTGCTTTTTCCATCACCTTTACTGAGGCACGATATTTTTCAAAAACCTTGAACAGTACGGTTCCGGTGGGCGGCTCGGTTGTTGTCAACACCCAGTTGAGTTATCCGCTAACCATTAACATTATCGCACCAGTTGACGGTGCTATATTCAACTCCACTCCGATAACTGTAAGCGGAGACTGCAATGCACCGCTGGCAACCACCACCGTCAACGGTGTTGCCGCGACAATAAATGCGGGTTCACGGTGTACTTTTACAGCAGAGATTGACCTGCCGGATGGTATCCAGACAATTACCGCAAAGGCAGACAATGGTTTGGGGCAGGTGGTGACCGACTCCATTTCTGTAACGGTCAACACCTCCGGCATTATCACCGGCACCATAACTGAAAATGGCACAGGGCTGCCCATTGCCGGGGCAATAGTTTCCGTAACCGACTTCAAGAGCAATGTTTTGACCGCCACAACAGCTGCCACAGGCATTTACACGATTAATAATGTCGCTGCCGGTGCTTTCAGTGGGGAGATATTAAAGCCTGGGTATTATTCCGGGGTCATCTCCGGAAACCTTAATATCGGTGAGACGGTAACGGTTAATGAATCACTTGATCCGGCGCCCCCGGTGATTTCAAATATCATGATCAGCAATGTCACCGACACCTCGGCGACGGTCACCTGGTTGACGGATATAATAAGTGACAGTGTTATCGATTATGGTGTGACTTCTTCCTATGGACAGACAGCATCTGATTCAGCACTTGTCCTGAATCACAGTGTTATTTTGACAAACCTGACGCCTGACGCCACATATCATTTTAGGTTGTCTTCAACAGGGAATAACAGTCTCGGTCAAAGCTCTGCTGATACTGTTTTTTCAACGTTTCTGCCGTTTAATATCAGTAATATTTCTGTGATCAATAGTACTGATTCAGCGGCGACAATCACCTGGGATACCGACCTCGCTGCGGACAGTGTTGTGGAGTATGGACTGACTCCAGCTTATGGCCAGCAGGTCTCTGATCCAGCATTTGTTACAAACCACAGTATTGTTATTAACGGACTGGTTCCCGGCACCACATATCATTACAGAGTTCTTTCCACTGCAGGTGATGCCCGGACAGAGTCATCAGCAGATGATACTTTCACAACAAACGACTATCCGGTAATCAGTAATATTGCAGTAACCAATATAACGGGTAATTCAGCCACAATCACCTGGGATACAAACCAACCCGCATCCAGTCAGGTGGATTATGGAATGAGTTCTGCTTATGGAAGCATGGTTTTTGACAGCACCCTGGTGACATCTCACCGTATGGATTTTACCAGCCTTGTCTCCGGCAGCACGTATCACTTCATGATTACCTCGGAAAACAATGTCGGACTCTCAACAGTGTCAAACGATGAGGCTTTTGATACTGTCCAGGTGATGACCTTGACGATTACATCACCGGCAGAAGGTACTGTGTTTGATCGACCTTTTGCCATGGTAAAGGGGATGATTACCGGCGTCACCGCCGAGATCGGCATTAACGTCAACGGGGAAATTGCGATTCAACACAATACTGAATTTGCCGCGAATCATATAGCTTTGCAGGAAGGTGCTAATACCATCAGAGTTATTGCCACGGATACTGATGGAAATGTTGCAGAAGAAACAGTGAATGTTACCTGTCAGGCCGGGGCCAGTTACTTAAGACTTATTCAGTCAACAGAATCCGGGCTTTCTCCGCTAACCGCGAGTTTCAGGATTGACGCGCCGTTTGATATGGCGTCTGCCGACACCAATGTTTATTCCATGGGACCTGCCGGAATGGACTCGTTGACTTTTGATGATGCCGAGAATTTCACCGTACAGGTTTCCGTGCCGGGCATATATTATATCACTGCCGAGGTGACCGATGCTTCAAGTAATGTATATTTTGATGCGGCAGCAATCCTGGTGGTGGATAAGGTTGCTCTTGATACTCTGCTCAAAGCAAAATGGGATGGGATGAAGAGTGCTTTGGCTGTGCAGGATGTTGAAGGAGGGTTGGGGTATTTTCTAGAAACTTCAAAGGCAAAATACCGTGGAGGATTCAATGCTATTTATGGCGAGTTACCAAATCTTTTTTCAATTACTCAAGAAATCGATATAATTTATGCAAGGGATGACAGATCTAAATATCGCATCAGTAGAGTGCATGATATCGATGGAACTCCTGTTACAATTACATACTATATTTATTTCCAGAGGAACGAAAATGGCCTTTGGGCAATTGAGCAGTTTTAAGAGGTTGCAATGTCGAAGAGATTGTTAATGAAATCAATGAATCCGTTATTGAAATCAATAGTTATGGTTTTTGCGGTTGTGCTTCTTTCTGGCTGTACATGGTCGCGAGAGTTCGGTCCTTATAAAGGTCGCGTGGTTGATTTAGAAACGCATGAACCGATTGAAGGAGCTGTGGTGTTCATGCGTTTTTATACAAATTTTCTTTTGAGTCCGGGGGGAGACTTATCAAAATTTGAGGATGCACTGGAGGTATTGACTGATGAAAACGGCATGTTTGAAATCCCCAAACATAAAATACAACGACTTCGGCTGTTTCATGAATGGGAACCTCAAGGTGATGTCATTATTTTCAAGCCAGGCTACGGAGCATATCCTCGTCATCCGAAAGTAAAACCAAAACCTTCTCTTCCATTACCCGAAGATGAATTTGTTGTGATCTGGCTCCCCAAACTTAAAACCAGGGAGGAAAGAATTGACAACTTGAGCAACCTTTATCCTGGATCAGCTCCATCAGATGCATTCAAAATTTTACGTAATCTTGAAAGGATTGAAAGAAAAGAAACAGGTATTGATCCCTAATACTTAAACAATTTATAAGTGAGAATTATGAAAATTTGGCAAATATTCATTTTAACTTTCTTTGTCTGTGGTGTTTATTCAGCAGGATTAGCATATGATGAAGAAAAGGTTCATCCACAGATCAATATAAGTGCTGCTAAGCAATCTTTGTTAGTAACAAAAGATGTTTTACGACAGATTGGATTCGAAAAAGGCTTAAATGAAGAGTTATTTTCTGCCAATGAAATTCTTACTGTTGAAAGGTGGATAGCAAGTGGAGGTACAGCTGAGGATGTACCTTATATACAAGTTCTTCGCCACTTTCATGATCCCTTGCAACCATGGGACAATGCGGGTCTACTTGGTGAATTGCCAGTAGATATTGATGGTTGGAGAAGATCGTCGTTATTGCAGGCTCAAGTTAAGGCGACAAATGAAACACAATTCCCCAACCATGCATCGTGGTATTGGGCCAGAAATTATTATTACGAAGCCCTGACTTCCGGATCAGAATCATTATTTGCCCTCACTTTTAAATCGTTAGGTCAGGTAATGCATCTATTGTCGGACACGGCAGTCCCTGCTCATGTCAGGAATGATCCTCATCTACCTGCTTTTAATGGCGATCCGTATGAGAATTGGGTGAAATATGCCGCATCGAATGGCGATATGATTAATTTCACCGGGATTCAGGTTGATATGGCTGTTTTCGGAAATTTTGTTCAGGGTGGGCCGGATTATGTTTTGGCATCAGTACCGATTTCAGCCTTATGGGATCAGAATAAATATAATAATCCAACCCCTGATCCTAGTGTGACTAAAGATGTTATTCCAAATTTAAAAGATATCGGACTTGCTGAATACACCAATGCAAATTTTTTTAGCAAAGACACGGTATTTAACCAAGATGCGCTTATTAATAGTTATCCTCACCCTGCATATGAAGATACCGATTATTTTGTAATCGACTGGAAACATCCGATTAGAGTCGATGCTGAAGACGGCATATCCGACAATAAGATATACATACATGGAAATGCAGGAGGTACATCTGATATACGATTATCTTCTGTCAGTTATATTTCAAAAGAGTGTGTCCGGGTTGGATATTATGACTTAGGCGCCCCGGTTCTTGATGAAGAAATCCATAAAGATTATGCTTCTGTGTTGATTCCTCGTGCAGTTGGCTACTCCACCGCGATTCTTGACTATTTCTTCCGGGGTGATATGGATATCAAAAATGCCAGGGCGTATCTTGGGCCGGGCATTACTGTCACCGGATTCGAATTCAAAGTGAAGAACCTTACAACTTTAGACGGTCAGACCACCGAGCCGTTTGGAGAGGGCTCAATTGATGTTGTCTATCAATATGTCCCAAATGGGCAAAGCGTTCCGGTCTATCATCATGTTGCCAACGTATATAGTATTTCCAGCGAAATCGATCCGATCAACTCTGATTATGTTCCAATCTCTGTCGGTCCTTTAACCACGCCCATCCCGGCAGATGCCTCAGATATAAAATTCATGGTTGTTTTTAAGGGGCGACTTGGCAACGAACAAGGCGGCGTTGCTGCTAAACTGCAGACGTTTGGCGAGGATTCGAGAATAGCCTATTATCACCAGCCCGGGGGAGACGGCGAACCGAGTGATATCTTTACTGTATTACCAGGCGCTCCACCTACCTCCATCACACAGATAACATTCCCGGATCCTTTGGATTCACCGGAAACAAGTGTTTATTATTTTAGTCCTGTATGGACAAGGGATGGCAGTGTGCTTGCTTTTACAAAGGAGACCTGCACATATCCTGACCCCTCTGACCCGGTATGCTATGGTTCAAATCACAAGACAGATATAATAGTAATTGATTCGGCATCAACCGCTTCCTATCCTGATAATATCCTTCAGTCGCTGAGTTTTACTCCCGATTGGCAGGATCCTGACCAGCATGCTCTTAATCCATCATTTAATCCTGATGGAAGTAAGCTCGTGGCAATGGGTTCTGATTATATGTTTTATTATGGCCTGATTGTTTCTGACGTTGCCACCGGCGCCTGGGAATATATAAACAGTTTTGAGTACTGGCAGGATCACACTGTTGAAGGCAGTGCTCCTGCATGGTCGCCGCAGGGTGATAGAATAGCGTATTATCTCAATGAAAAGAGGGATGAGGTAAGTGGGTTAATGGTCCCGGACAGGGATATTTATCTCCATATGTTTTACCCGGATCAGACTGAAGGAGATGTTCCTTTGACAAATGATGATTTCATGAACACCCAACCTGTCTGGAGCCACGATGGAGAGTGGTTGGCTTTTGCTTCCGACCGAGACGGGGGCGGGGTGATGGATATTTGGATTATGGATAAAGACGGTGGGAACATGAGCAAACTGTTTGATTGTGTTTCAAGCTGCTGGCAACCAGAATTTTCCCCTGACGGTTTAAGTATAGCGTATGTACAGGGCAGTGATATTTACACCATTGATATCTATGGAGGAGTGCCGGTGCAGATTACAACCAGCGGTTTCAGGACAGCCGCTCCTGCCTGGGAGCCTTTTGTGCAGTGAGGTGAGAAAAACAGAGGAAAGTCATGCCAGCAATAGTGTGAAATGAAGGCGATTTCGGGGTGCTCCTCGAAGCGCCTTTTTTTGTTTGAGAATCCGGGCTTTCTCCGCTAACGGCGAGTTTCCGGATTGACGCGCCGTTTGATATGGCGTCTGCTGACACCAATGTTTATTCCATGGGACCTGCCGGAATGGACTCGTTGACTTTTGATGATGCCGAGAATTTCACCGTACAGGTTTCCGTGCCGGGCATATATGATATCACTGCCGAGGTGACCGATGCTTCAAGTAATGTATATTCTGATGCGGCAGCAATCCTGGTGGTGGATAAGGTTGCTCTTGATACTCTGCTCAAAGCCAAATGGGATGGGATGAAGAGTGCTTTGGCTGTGCAGGATGTTGAAGGAGGGTTGGGGTATTTCTCTGAAAGGACAAAAGATACATACAGATCGATATTTAATGCTATAGGCGGGCAACTGCCTCAACTCATAGCAGATATGCAGGACATTGAGATTATTTATGTTGATGACAACATTGCAAAATATAGGATTCGCCGGACACATGACATTGAGGGGGCGCCTGTTATCTTGTCATATTATATTTATTTTATCAAAGGGGATGACGGTATCTGGAAGATTGAACAGTATTGAAAATCAAGGATTTTGAGGAAAACATGAAAATACTATTACGCTTACTGGCAGTGCTCGCGTTTCTTATTATTACAAGCGGCTGCGCGGTAACCAACAGTTACGGGCCTTACATGGGAAAGGTTGTGGATAAGGAAACTGAAGAGCCCATCGAAGGAGCGGTGGTGTTTCTAAGATTTTTTAACGATTGTTTCGGGCCGACAACGAGCTTTGCTGATGCGATTGAGACCTTGACCGATGCCAATGGTGAGTTTCATATTCCCTCGCACAGGATATTTACGTTCCGCCCCTTATGCGGCTGGGATCCTGATTGCGAACCAATTGTATTTAAGCCAGGGTACGGAGCTTTTCCCGGTCATATTGAAACATCCATCGTTGAATCGCAAGGAGCATATCTCCCGGAAAAGAAACCTGTCACCATCAAACTTCCAAAGCTTACGACCAGGGAAGAGAGGATTGATAATCAAAGCAAGGCTTCTTTCACTTCAAAAGTCCCTTATGAAAAATGGAGAAATCTTTTTAGATTAAGGAATGAAGAGAGAAAGAATATTGAACTTAAACCATTTAGTGAACCAATGTAGGATCATTATCATGAGAAAATTAGCATTTCTGACAATTGTAGGAAGTAAGAAAGGGGTCAGGCTTGCGTTGTTGCATTATTTTTGATAAGTTTATTTTATGGCACGCAAACCAAGACTTCATGTGGCAGGTGGTTTTTCTCATGTAATTCTCCGTGGCAATGACGGCGAGAAGATATTTTTTTCAAATAAAGACCGAGCCCGCCTGTTCCAGCTTATTCAAGAGGGGACAGAACGTTTTCAATACCGGCTTCATGCCTATTGCTTCATGTCAAACCATATCCATCTGATAATCCAGGTAGGCGCAATTCCCTTGTCAAAGATTGTTCAGAATCTTTCCTTTCGATACACCAAGTATATCAACAAGAAAAAAAATAGAGTCGGGCATCTGTTTCAGGGGCGGTATAAAGCGATTTTAATTGATGCGGACAGCTATATGCTTGAGCTGGTCAGGTATATCCATAATAACCCGGTTCGGGCAGGCATGACAATAAAGGCAGATGATTATAAATGGAGCAGCCACCAGGTATATCTTGGTGCGCAGGAATTGTCTTTATTAACAACCGATTGGATATTGGGTCAATTTGCAAAAACAAAACCAGCCGCCCGGAGAAAGTTTGCTGAGTTTGTCGAAAGAGGCGTAGAAGAAGGGCATAGAGAGGACCTTTATATCGGCGAGCATGACAGTCGTGTTTTGGGCGATGACGGTTTTGTGGAAAGGGTTCTCCAGCAAAAAAACATTATCAAAAAGCCAAGCATCGATGTTGTAGTTAAATACGTCTGTAAACAAAACGGGCTAATGGAAAAAGAATTGTCAAGCCCCTCCAGAGAGCGAAAAATGTCTGCCATCCGTGGAATAATAGGATGGCTCGTGATGCAGTTTGAAATAACCACCTTATCCGAAGTGGCAAACCGATTTAACCGGGATCTGACTACAATAAGCAGGTCGGTGCGGAACACGGAAGAACAAAGGAAAAAATCAAAAGATTTGAGAAAACAACTTGAGGTCAGCTTGCTGGAACTTAGCAAATGATCCAAGAATGCAAGCCAGCCCCTGACCTCTGATGTGATGGATTACAGCGCCAAATCGCACCTTCTCAATCTGATTTTCTTGCCTTCATTCGATTATACATAAAAAAGGACAGAACATGGGTTATAGTGGGATTTTCTTTTTCGATGAAAAAGGATATAGTGTTTTACTTTGCAACCATCCGGAAAAGTGGAAAGGCCTTTTCTGTAATCAATAAACAATTATCTGAAATTAAAAAGAACTCATGGACCTGAAACATAAGAGCGAGCCAAAGGTGGTGGCGATCATTCCGGCTCGATATCATTCCAATCGTTTTGAAGGAAAACCCCTGGCCGATATTCTCGGCAAGCCGATGATCCAGCATGTTTATGAACGCGCTTTAGCTGTGCCTCTTCTGCAAAGAGTCGCAGTTGCCACCGATGACCAGCGGATTGCCGATTGCGTCAGGAGTTTCGGTGGTGAAGTGGTTATGACCAGTCCTGACCATGTCTCCGGCACTGACCGTCTGGCTGAGGCAGCAACATTGATGGAGATTCCCGAACAGGACGTTGTGGTCAATATCCAGGGAGACCAGCCGCTGTTTGAAGTGGCAGTTGTCGAGCAGGTGGCAAGACCGCTGCTTGATGACCCCGCTCTGCCCATGGCCACCCTTATCTATAAGATAATCAGGAAAGAAGAGATCAATGATCCCAATCATGTCAAAACGGTTTTCGACCGCAACGGCAAGGCCCTGTATTTTTCCCGCTCATCGATCCCTTTTCAGCGGAATCCGGAGGAGCCTGTTTCGCCGACGTATTATAAGCACCTGGGGTTTTATGCCTATCGTAAGGGATTTCTTCTGACCTTTGTCAGCCTCCCGGAAGGGGAATGGGAGAAATTTGAAAAGCTCGAACAGCTTCGTGCCCTGGAATACGGCTATTCAATCAAGGTGGTGTTGACCGATCATGATTCCATCGAAGTGGATACTCCCAAAGACCTTGAGCGGGTTGTGGAGATGGTCCGATTACAGAATAATCGATAAGCCGGGAGCCGATTGGCAGGAGAAACGTCCTGAATTATTCAGTCAGAACCTATTTGTTAATAAAATACATTACAAGAGGAAGGTATGAGAAATAAAATCACCATAATCGGTGCCGGAAATGTCGGTGCCACCGCAGCGCACTGGGCTGCAAGCCGTGGCCTTGGGGATGTTGTCTTACTGGATGTTGTTAAAGGAGTCCCCCAGGGAAAGGCCCTGGATCTTTCCCAGTCCGGGCCGGTTGACGGCTTTTCGAACAGGGTTACAGGATCCAATGACTATAAAGATTCGGCTGACTCGGATGTTGTTATCATCACCGCGGGACTTGCCAGAAAACCCGGAATGAGCAGGGATGATCTCCTTACCAAGAATGTCGCCATTGTAAAATCCTGTGCTGACCAGGCGGCAAAACATTCGCCCAACTGCGTATTGATCGTAGTGACCAATCCCATCGATGCCATGGTGTACACGGCATTCAAGGTGTCCGGGTTCCCCCGGAACCGGGTAATCGGCATGGCCGGGGTGCTGGATTCAGCCAGATACCGGACATTTCTTTCTCAAGCACTGGGGGTTGCCCCGCAAGATGTGAGCGCCATGGTTATGGGAATCCACGGTGATAATATGCTGCCCCTGGTGAGATTGGCAAATGTCTCCGGGGTGCCGGTAACCGATTTACTGTCCAGCGATGAGCTTGCCGCAATTGTCAAGCGCACCCAGCAGGGCGGCATTGAGATCGTCAATCATCTGAAAACCGGCAGCGCCTTCTATACACCGGGTCTTGCCGCGGTGGAAATGGCTCAGGCAATTTTAGAGGACAGCAAACGTGTTTTGCCTTGCGCAGCCTATCTTGAAGGAGAATTCGGCTTTTCCGGATGTTTCCTCGGAGTTCCGGTTGTGCTTGGCAGTAATGGGGTGGAAAGAATCATTGAGTTTAAGTTGACTGATGAGGAAAAGACGGCAATGGCTGAATCCGAAGTGGCGGTGCGCAAGCAGATGGCTGCAACCGGATTATAACTGACTCAACTTTCTGCCCTGTTCTAATTTATTGAAATGCAATAATTATTATAAAAAACACTGGCATTGGATTATTTTCAGAAGTCAGGATTAAGGATTCAGAGTGATTGATTTTGCAGTATTTTTCCGGTTTCTGACTACTGACTTCCAATTGAATCACCTGCCCGAGGTCGTTGACTAATTCATTTGTATTCAGTTGGTTACATCTACAGAAGAAGTTCAATAACTGAGTTGAGCATTTCCAATTATGTTTTCAAAAAAGAATTCCGACATAACATCGCTGATAAAGAACCTGGAAAAGACCAGGTTTGATCCGCTGGATTTTCTGCCTCCCGGAGATCTTGTCGAGAAAATGATCAACCTCGTTATCATGGGGGTTCCTCCGGTTGGACCGGCAAAAGTCACAGCCGCATTGTCGGACCTCGAAGGTGCACTGGCGCAGGTGGACACCTCAGCCCTGAATGTCGTGGTTTTCGGTGGCGGCACCGGGCTTTCAAATGTTATTGGCGGCGACAGCAGAATCCCTTTGTGGCCGCGTTCGCCGTTCAAGGGCATGAAAGATACATTCCCCAACACCCGGTCCGTTGTCTGTGTCACCGATGACGGTGGATCAACCGGAGAATTTTTCAAGGAGCTGCCGATTATCGCCCTGGGCGACTTAAGGCATGTTCTGCTTTCTTCCATAAGAAGACAGAATCTTCTGAAACAATATTCCTTATCAGAAGAAGAGGCTTATCTGACTGCCGGCAATCTCCATTCATTATTTAATTATCGCTATTCGCAAAGACCTGCATCGGCGGAAGAACTTATTGAATTGAGTTGCGTCAGCCCTGAGAGTATGCCGCACATTTTAAGGCAGGCGCTCAGGGATCTTTTGGAAAATATTTTCCTGGACGAACGTCTTAATGCCCAGTTGGATCACAGGCATTGCCTGGGCAATCTGCTTCTTGCCGCAGCGATTTTCAAGAATCTCTCGCCCGCAGAGAAGAATTTTGATTCTGCTATAATAAAGGGCTTGCGGGTTCTTGCTGAAATTATCGGTGCTGAGCCTGATTCGGTCCTTCCTTGCACAACAACCCCTGCACAATTAAAAATTCTGTATACCAACGGCGTTCTGGTCACCGGCGAGAATAAATCCGCCTATGCCCAGCGCGGCTATCCTGTTGATCGGGTTTTTGTTGAATTCGATGATACCCCGCATGTGCCTGATGAGGTCATGGCGAGCATTGCTCAGGCGGATATTATTTTATTTGCTCCGGGGAGTCTTTTTACCAGCATAATCCCGATTTTAAGGGTCCCTGGAATTGCCCGGGCAATCCGCGCCAATAACAAAGCGCTGAAAATCCTGGTGGCAAATCTCTGGATCCAGAAAGGCGAGACGGACATTGCAAGCGATGATCCGCGACGCCGTTTTTATGTGTCTGATCTGGTCAAGGCATACCATCGGAATATACCCGGAGGTGTGCATGGGCTTTTCCATCAGGTTCTTACCCTGAGGCTTCAGGACATACCAGGGAGTGTTCTGCAGAACTATGCGGTTGAGGGAAAGGTGCCAATTTATCTTGATAATGACCGGGTGCGCGAAATGGGGCTCACCCCGTTTGAGGCGAGAATTTTTTCACAAAACGCCCTTGATGAAAGAAAGGTAATCCAGCATGATCCCGAATCCCTTGCAACTACGGTAAAAACTATCTGGGCGGCCCGAAGTTATCTGTCGAACGGTTCGGCAAAAAATCTTCCCGGGTGTGAAGATAACGAAAAGTTGATTATCAACCCCGGTCATGAAACGCCCAATCTCCGATATGCAAAAATTATACACCTGCTTTCCGGACTTGATCTGGATTCAGAGGTACGGGATTCGATTTGCCGTATCCTCTGGAACCATCAGGATATCCCGGTTTCACATCTGCAAAACATCAGAGGCGTTAAGCTGATTGATGATGATCTCTGGAAACGTTCCCAGGAATGGGATAATATTTTTTCCTTTTATGATCCTGACGACGGGGTCATAAAAATCAGGCAGGACATCTTTGACAAACCGGAGCGCTTTGAAGTGGCTTTTCTGGTGGCTTTAGGGCAGTCGCTTCTGGGAAATTACGCTGCAAAAAAGGAAATGCTTCAACTGGATGAAGAAAGTGAGAATCTGGGGAAAATTTTTCAGCTTACGGTGCGCGATCAATCATCCTGGAATTGTTATTTTACCGCACAGGAACTCGATATATATCTGCGGCTGGCAAGGATGATCCGCTCGGCCAAGGATCCCAGCCTTTATACCCGCCTGGTTAATGGTTATGAAGGTTTTACGCCGCCTGGCCTTCTTTTCGGCCTGACCTACGGCTGGTATCTGGACAACAGATTTGCAGCACATATAGAGTATAAAATGGCCATTAAGCACACTGAAATTTCAGATCTTATTCCGGAGCAGGTCAGGGTATACGATCGCCGTCAGGCAATAATAGATTTTTTCCGGGAAGTGGTTTTCCGCTACGATCCATCCCTTTATGAATCCGGAAGAACATCATCAAAACATCTTTAAAGATTCTCCATAAGAAAATGACCTCCATTGTTCTGCCTGAATACTGTCCTGACAGCAATGGGGATGCAAGCCTTCATATTATGGTGCGTTTTGAAAACCGTGTTACCGCAGAAAAATTCCAGCAACAATTTTTCGGACTCGGCAATGATGCCGTACTCCACGGTAAAGATCGCAAGCTGTTAACGGTCCAGACCAGGCCCGGACCGCGGATTGACTGGTATCTCCAGAAGCTCACCGTCATGCTTGAAAAATTCACGGATGAACTGGCAGGCAATGAGTCAGCAGAAATAGTTGATACTCGACTTGTCACAGAAAAAGATCGTAACGATTGCAAGAAAGCTCCTGACGTTTTCTCGTGTTATCCTGATCTGCAATTTGACTCCGGCAAAGTTTTCGGCTCCGGGACTCATCCCAGCACCGGCCTTGTGATCCAGGCAATCGAGGATGTATCCGAGGGCAGAGAATTATTTTTCAGAAGGGTCCTGGACATCGGCTGCGGCTCCGGAATACTTTCGCTGCTTTGCGCACTTAAAGGTGCTGACGCGGTCCTGGGTATTGATATATCCACCGAGGCTCTGGAAATAGCCCGGCAGAATATCATTGATAACCGGCTTGAGGCCTTGGTCCGCGTTTCTGATACAAGGCTTGAAGACATTCAGGACACTTTCGATCTGGTCCTGGCAAATCTCACCGTGTCGGTCTTGTTACGCTATATGGATGAGTTTCGAGGTAAACTGAATTCCGGAGGAGTGTTGATTGCTTCTGGTATGCAGGGCCGGCAGGGAGAAGTTGTCAAAGAGATGTGTCTGCAAAGAGGATTTGAAGAATTACGTTCCTACCAATCAGGAAAGTGGCGGGCTCAGAGTTTTCGTTTTAATTGCCAGCATTAACCGGGCTAAACGCCACGGGATTTATCGGGCCAGAGGAATTTGTGCAGTTGAACCTGCATTTTTATCTGCAGTTTGTCCTCAAGCAGCCATCGGGCCATCAAGGCGGGTTCGAGGCGGTTGAGTGCCGGTGAAAAGATAAGCGTCGGACCGTTTGGGGCACCGAGCAGTTGATGGTCATTGATTGTTTCTGTTGCCCAGTCATAGTCCAGCCTTGAGCAAATCACAAATTTAAGGTCGTCTTTTGGAGTAAGCCGCCGAATATTTTCCATGAGCATCTGTTTGTTCATGCCGCTTTCCGGGCATTTAAGGTCCATAATCTTTACAACTTTTTCCGGAACCCGGGAGATATCCAGGCTGCCGTTGGTTTCAAGCAGCACGGTCCTCCCCGAGTCCACCAGGGCAGTCATCAGGGGATAAATGTTTTCCTGCACAAGGGGTTCGCCGCCGGTTATTTCCACCAGGGCTTCTGGGTATTGATCGGTAAAGGCCAGGAGGTCCGGCACGGAAACTTCGTGACCAACTTCTTCATAAGTATAGCGGGAATCGCAGTAGGTGCAGCGCAGATTGCATCCGGCAAGCCTGATAAAAGCACAGGGATAGCCGGCAAAGGATGATTCACCCTGTATACTGTAGAAGGTCTCGGAAATGAGGAGATTTTGGTCATTTGCCAAAATAAGTGGCACCAGTATTCGTGGTTTCGCCCACCGTAATGCTGTAAAGATGATAACGCTCTGACGTGAGATCCTTTTTGAGATTGTCAAAGATATGGACGGCGATATTTTCCGAGGAAGGATTTTTGGTCAGGAAGTCGGGATGCTCGTTGAGATTACGGTGGTCAAGTCCATCGAGGACTTCATTAAGGGCGTTTTTAATGGTGCGGAAATCGACACCCATGCCTAATTCATCAAGTTCAGTGGCCCGCACCGTTACTTTGACGGTCCAGTTATGACCGTGGGGTTGTTCGCAGTTGCCGGGATAATCGCGCAGGTGGTGGCCGGCTGAAAAATGGGTTTCTATGAAGATATCGAACATGGTGACCTCGTTAAATGATTAATTAATTCTGCAGAGTAACACAGGTAAATAGATTTTATTTGTAATCCTAAATTGATCTGGTAGATTGTGGCCTTTCTACAGGAAAGACTTGATTGTCTTAAGTTGGGTGCTTCAAACAACCCGACGCTCACCTTAATACAATAAGATAACATCAAACTGGAAAATGACAATCACCACGAAGAATGAAACAGTAATTATTTTCCCCCCGCTCATTTATGGGGATGTTTTATAAGGAGACAGGAGAGGCATGGCAATCATAGCACCGTTTCGCGGATTACGATTTAACACCGAAAAAATTGCTCATCTGGAGGAGGTTGTCACTCCGCCGTATGATGTGATAGATGAGAAGGCACAGGCCAGGTTCGTTGAGAAAAATCCATATAATATGGTTCAGCTTGACCTCAGCAAAAAAGTAAGCACTGAAGAGAGTTACGCCAATGCCCGGGCCCTTTTTCAGCAATGGCAGGACGAAAGGATTCTTGTAAGGGATACCGAGCCCGCGCTGTATCTCTATCATATTGAATATACGCATCCGTCCGGTACCCGTCTCACCAGAAAGGGTTTTGTTTCGCTGGTGCAGCTGGCGGAATTTTCCGAAGGGATTGTCAAGCCCCATGAAAAGACATTTTCCGAAGTGACTGTCGGCCGCGCCAAGTTGATGGATGCCTGTAAAACAAATTTCAGCAAGATATTTTCTCTTTATGCGGACCAGGAAGGAGAAATTATCAGGCTTCTTGAGGATGCAAAATCCGGCAAACCCCTGTGCTCTGTGGATGATCTGGACGGCAATAAGCACACCATCTGGGAAGTGACGGATTTTATGGTTATCGACCAGGTTCGGGGCCTGCTGAGAGACAGAGCGTTATATATTGCCGACGGTCATCACCGTTACACCACCGCTCTCAATTACCGTCAACTCATCCGGGAACGACAGGGAGAATTGCCTTCAGACAGCCCATTCAATCATGTCATGATGTATCTTTGCGATATGGAAGATCCGGGGCTGTCGGTGTTGCCCACTCATCGTCTGCTGCGTCTTCCCGGAGTGCGGTCGGCGGATGATTGCGTCAAGGCGCTTAAAAAAGGATTTACGATTGAGGAAATCAGCGGCGGCTCCAGAGAAGTCCTCCTTGCCGAGGTGTTCGCCCGTCTTGATGAGGAAAAGCAATCAGGTGGAATGTTTGGTTTTTATCATCCAGAGGAAGACCGCTGTTTTTTGATGAAAATAAAAGATTCGGTCTATCGAAAGGCAATGAAGGGGCTCCAGCCCGGCCCCCTTCTTGATCTTGATGTGGTGATGCTTTCGGAATTTGCTCTGGAGAAAATGCTCGGTCTCTCCCATGAGACATGCGAAAGAGAAAATCTCATTGATTATTACAGTGATCCTGATGCCGCACTGGATGGAGCAGTTAAGGAATATACCTTGAACCCCGCCTACACTCCCATGCTTTTTCTGATGAATGAAACCCCGGTTTCACAGGTGAAGCGCGTTGCCGATGAAAATCTGGTCATGCCGCATAAGTCGACCTATTTCTACCCAAAGATTCTTACCGGTCTGGTTATGAATAAGCTTGTTGAGGGTGAAAGTGTTTTTTAGCTGTAACTATTCAGCAGCACTCCAGCTGCGCACGATCAGGTCGGCTCGCATACCGATGTATAGCTCACCGTCCTGCTTGTACACATCTGAAGCACTGTTGAACAGTTAATGCTTGGTGGTCTTGTTTTTTGGGCCACGCTAAATAGTTACTTTAAGCGTAGACAGCATTAATGGTTCCGACTGTAAAATCAGAGTTGACAACCGATTCCCTTTTCGGGGGGGAGTTGTTGTGTCTGCAGCACAGGGACGGTTACCGGTTTTCCGTTGATGCCGTGCTGCTGGCGCATTTTTCAGTGCCTGGGCAGGGCGACGCAATCCTCGATTTATGTGCCGGCTGCGGCGTAATCTCCCTGATAATCGCATACAAGTGGAAACACCTTGGGGTGTCTATCTGCGCATTGGAATTGCAGCCAAGTCTTGTCGCGCTCATTAAGCAGAATATTGCTCTCAACCGTTATGACGGATTGATCCACTGTATTTCCGGCGACTTGAAAGTCATTGATCAGCTGATCAGTCCTGATTCATTTGATTCTATCCTGTGCAATCCTCCCTATACGAAATCCGCCTGTGGCAGAATAAACCCCCATATTGAAAAAGCTCTTGCCAGACATGAATTGGCGGCCAATCTTCAGCAGGTGGCTTCCGCACTGGCTTTTGCCGTGAAAAGATTCGGTCGGGTTACTGTGGTCTATCCGGCTGCAAGGGTCGGAGAACTCCTTGATCAATTGACTGCGAACGGACTTGAACCCAGGCGGATACAGACGGTTTACCCGTATCCCGGTGGCGATGAATTCCGGGTGCTGGTCGAGGCGGTTAAAGATGGGAAAGAGGATTTGCAGGTCCTGGAACCGTTTTTTCTGTACGAAAAAAAAGGCGGTAAGGAAACTGTGAAATTTGCCCGGTTGTATGCGTCCGGAGAGGATTAAGGGATTGTAATGAATTTCTTGTTCGTGCTGTCCCAGGTATAGCCTTCGGCCTCCCAGATTGTTTCAATTTCCTTCTGGAACAGATCCAGGTCTTCCAGCCAGGGAAAGGTGTCAATAATTAACAGGATTTCATCGTCATCAATCACCCCGTCCATATTGCTGTCCGCCCAATGGAAAGGCCGGACTGTTATGGCGTCCATGCCTTGAACATTGACGGTTGCTTGTTTGCCCTTTTTACTGGTGACCTTGCCGGTGAAAGTCAAGACAGTCTCCGGTTTTGTTTGGGAATCGATTTCTGCCATGTAAAAGAAGGAATTCTTCCCTTCGCCTTTTTTGCTCAACCACTTTATTGAGTTGTCTTTTTCGCCTTTTGAATAGAAGTCGGGCATGCCGGTGACCGGCCGGGTTCCATCCGGTAAGACTTCCTTGAGGATTAACGGGTAGAGTGCCTGGTCATGGGCGGTGAGAATGATTTTTATCGGCAACCGGCTGCCGGGAGGGGAATGCCTGGGAAGAATCCTTTCCGCCTTGATTTCACTCGTATCGCTTACTGAGGTGAACCACCAGGCAGTGAAGCCGAAGATGACGGTAAAGGCGAGTAATGCCCATAATATTTTTAATGGGCCGGGCAGAGAAGTACGATAGTTGCCCTGGTCGTGGGCAAATACTTCGCTGACGGCTTCCGCTGAATCGGGGTTTTCAAGAATCTTGGCAAGATCGGTTTCCAGTGCCTCGGCAAGTTTTGCGGCGTTTTCCTTCTTGATCGTCGGATACTTACGGTTTTCCCAGCGAGAGACGGTGTCGGTGGTCACTCCGACAAAAGTCGCAAGATAGAGTTGCGTCAGACCCTTTGACTCCCGTATGCGGCGGATTTGGTCCCCGTTGATTCTGATCATAGGATGATTTCTATTAAGATTTGCGACTCTGAATTAAGCTCGGTTAACTGGAAAATATACTACCAGAATTTACTATACACCCAAAGAACTATGATAGTTTGGCAGATTGAGATTCTAAAAAGCAGATTCCCTCAGTAGGATTTCAGCAGCTATGTAGGGCGACATGACCCGATGTCGGCTATTCCCCTTTGTTTGTAAGCATTAGAATTGAGGCATGGAAGCATGAAAATGTAACAAACTTCAAACAGGAGGAAAGCAGATGAACAAAAGAACATCGATAATTGCGGTGGCAATCAGTCTCTTATTATTGATCAGCGGATTGGCAGTGTCCGGGGAGGAATTGCAAAAAACGCCGGTCTATCCTGAAGGAGAATTGACCCTAGAAGGAAAGAAGTCGGCGCGGTTTGGTCATGAGATTCATGAAAAAACAGGTATTCAATGCGCCCAATGCCATCATGATAAAGCGCATAAAGGCCGTACTCAGGAAGAAATTGCGGCCATGGAGGACACCTCCCAGCTTCAATGTTTGGCCTGCCATAATCAATTGTTTGAAAACGAAAACCTGAAAGTCAGGAAGGCAATCTTTCATGCCAAGTGCAAGGAATGTCATAAAAACGGCTTTGAGGGGAAAAACGGACCGGTCAATTGTAAGGGCTGTCATGTGGCAGCGGACGGTGCCGAGAATAGCAAGTAGGATGTGTTCATCGAGCAAAACAGCAAAGGCATGAAGCGTATGGTTTTACTTCATGCCTTTGCTGTCATTTAAGAAGGAAAGTATCTGGAGAGATGATCACGCCTGGGCGCTGAGTTCCTCAAGATGGGTACGGGCAAAATCAATGGATTTATCCATTTCAAGGGCCAGTTCAAAATTCTTGATCGCCTCTTCATTTTTACCGAGTTTCCGGTAATTGACTCCGAGATTGGCATAATCGATTGCCGAAGACGGGAACAGTTCAACCGCCCTGGTAAAATGGTGCACCGCAGTCTCATATTTTTCCAGTTTGAAATGGCAGAAACCCAGAAGATTGTGGAGATCCGGACGTTCATCATCAATCGTGCGGCCCTTTTCAAGCATGGCGATGGCCTCTTTATATTTTCCGAGGTCTTTCAAGCAATCACCGATAAATGAATAGATATAAGGAATATCTTCTTCTTCGGGGTTGAGGGTCAGGGCTCTATTCAGGTGGAGCAGGGCTTCGTCATGGCGCCCGAGGCGGACCAGGTTCTGTCCGAGATAAAATTCCAGATAATAGGCATCGGGCAGGATCTTTTTCATCTTGAGCAGTCTGGCGGTTGATTCAACAGGATCCGGCGACTGTTCGAAAACAAGTTTCGCGGCAAAGAGCCCGACACTCTGAAGCATGGAACGT
>JAHJJF010000017.1 GCA_018823135.1 Pseudomonadota bacterium | reverse complement strand
GGAATCGAGTTCTGCCCCATAGATATCGACACAGATGAAATCCTGCCATGGCGGATTTTCTTCAACCAACTCAAAAATCGCCTGAAAGAACATTTTCAGGTTTCTATTCGCTGCAAGCGACCCGAAATGACCGAAGTGGATAGTATCCCTTTTCAGGTATTGCACCTCAGAAAATGCGGGAGGTTCGGCGCCCGGTCGCAAGACATGGCCTTTACATTTGAAATTATTCCTCTGCTGGGCACATTCCAGGGCCCGGTCGGTAAAATAGATCACTGCATCGGCATGGCGGCAGATTATTCCTTCAAGCCATTTCTTAAAATAATGGTATTGCAATTTCCGAGGTTCCTTATCATAGATGAGCGGATCATGGATCTCGGCAAGCCAGGGCAACCCATATATTTTCTTCAGCAAAAAAGCCGCCAGATGCGTACTTGGCGGACCGGCGGTGGAATACAAAAGGCCCGGTTTATGTTTGCGGACAATCCCACATCCTTTGACTGCGGCGCTTATAAACCAGGACCATTGACTGTCAAAATGAATGATCAGAACCTCAAGGAGGTAAAACGGCAGAAGCACCAGGGTCAGGAGCGATTTGAGAATTTTTTGGGTAATTTTCGTTTTAAATTTCCGGGAAATAATATGCCGCCCTTCAAACAACAGCCCGGAGGGGAATGCCGAAAACACCTGATAATGCGGAAAACGATGGTCCCGTCGCCCGGTTGGAGCACTCAAGACCACAGGGGAAATACCCTTTTCAAGAAAGTACGGGATACGGTCGGTAATCGTCTGGCTTGCGGCGCGTCCGTCCATATTGAAGCAGTGAGCCAGAATAAACCAGCACTTATTTTCAGTGTTTTCCATAGTCACTAAAGTCGATCTGCACAGACTGCTTTTTAATTAATCAAACCAGACATTTATCCAGCTGCAGCAACGACATTGATAAATATCTGCAAATGCAATAGATTATAAGTCTTCTTCAACCATTAAAATAATCCATGGGAATACCATGCACGAACTCGTACTTTTCTGCAAATCATATGACCGGGACATGCTTCGCGCCAGAAGAATGGCGGACAGTGTCATGCGGTTTAATTCCGATAAAATCCCCTTGATCCTGTCTGTCCCGGAAAAGGACCTCAAGGCCTTCCAGAAATGCTTCGCTAACATACCCTGTTCCTTTTATACCGACGAGAGCATTCTTGCCGAATCAGCAAAAAAAAATGGCCCTCTGCCAAAAATCTACCCGCAGCATTTACTCCAGCAACTCATCAAACTGGAATTCTGGCAACTGGGGCTCTGTGAAAATTATCTGTGGATCGACTCCGATTCATACTTTTTGAAAGACTTCGGCAAAAACGAATTTTTCCATGAGAGCGGCACGCCTTATATTTTCCAGAAAGAATACAACCCTGAGGAAGAACTGAAACGAATGGCGTATGTCCCCAGCAAAATCCGTGAGCGGCGGATTCATGATGATGAGACGCTGATTTTGAAATTTCAAAAGTATTTCGGCAACTCAAAACCATTGCTGAAATTTGCAAGCGCTATGCCGATCATGTGGTCGGTTGCGGTTCTTGAATCCTTCAACAATGACCACTTGAAAAATATCGGCAAAAACATCTACGAATTTCTTAACGATTACCCCTGTGAAACCCAGATTTATGGAGAATACCTCCACGCAAGCAAGATTATCCCCATCCACCCGCGGCCATTTCTTTTTAAAACTTTCCTCTATGCAGATGATTTCTATATTTCCCAGATGCAGGGAGAGAGTGAATATTCCATTGCCAAAAACTATCATGGAATATGTATGCAATCCAACTGGGCCCTGATCCGGGAAAAAAAGAAAACCTCTGAGCGGCTGAAGAAACATTTCCATGAATTTCTGCGAGCTCTGGGATTTCTTTCATTCAAGAAATGACGGCGTTCTGGGCAGTGCGATCTATTTGAGGAATTCCAGGTAGAGATCCAGATCTTCCGGTGTGCCCAAACCATGCATCTCCTCAAATTCAATATTATAGATGCCGATCTTTTTCTGATTCCGCACCGCATAATTATAGGTCGGGCAGGTGTAGAATTCGCCGTTGACCCGATCATTTTCGATGATCATGTCGATGGCCGCATCGACAAAATCCCTGCCCTTTGAAAAAAGATAGATGCCAACGGTGGCATAGTCTGAGATCACCACTTTTTCTTTGACTTCAACCACATGGCCCTGCTGGTCAATCTTGGCAAAAGACCATTTAGGGTCCCGGTGTTTGTCAATAAAGGTAAGGATTGAACCGTCAAGTTTTCTCTCCAGGCAGTCATCAATGTACGCGGCTATATCCATGTCGACAATCTGATCGGAATTGGCAATCAACAACGGCTGGTCATTGTTGATATGCTCCCTGGCGTAGAGGACCGTACAGGCCGTGCCTTCGGTGAGTTTGTCAATGGGGATGAACGTTGCATTGTATTGCGCAGAAATCTGTTCAACCAGGGCCTTTTCCTGCTCAAGATGCCCCCGGCGGCAGATAAGATAATAATGCGCCCCAGGATATTTTAAATTCTCAAGAACCCGGACGATCATCGGCACCCCGCCCACTTCAATGAACGGTTTCGGGGTCTTGAAACCGGCCTTGACAAAACGGCTTCCGGCTCCGGCCATGGGGATAACTATATTCATTTTTCTGCTTCTCCCAGATATTTATCGTTATTGGCGCCAGGGATCTTGACAACGGAGGTGACCGTGTCCTCAAGAGCGAAAAAATCCGTCGACTCATTGGGGGCGATGACGATAATATCACCAGCAAGGTACTCGATATCGTTCATCCGGACTTTACCTGAAACAATGGTGGTTATTTCCGTGGCTATTTTATGATAATGGCGATCCTCGTGATCGCCGGCCTGATAGGTTTTGATTGCCGCCTCAACAGCATTGGTCTTGAAAAGTGTGGGCTCAAAATTCCCCACATACCAGCCGTTGGTCATATCGTTCAAGCGGGCTTTTTTCATCAGCAATCCTTTGGGAGCAGCCGGGAAAATTCAGGCTTTTCGAATTTTTTCTTCATATTCTTTGATCTTCTGCGGCGTGTAGAAGGTATGAAATGAATCAATATCTATTGGGTAAATGCCGATTTTCCGGTTGGCCAGAACCATCTCATTCAGACACGGCGCAACATAGAAACTGCCGTTGACCATGGAATCCTTCCTGATCATTTTCATCACCGCATCAACAAAATCAGACCCTTTTCTAAAATAATAACAACCGGCAATGCCGTTCTTGCTGATCGGCCTTTTTTCCGCAGCTTCAACCACATTTCCGGCATTATCAAGGCGTACATAGGACCATCGGGGATGGATGGTTTCAAAGGTCACCACCCCGGCATCGTACTGGTTGTCCTGAAAAAATGAGAGGATGGTGTTGATATCCTCTTCGATTATCTGATCATAGTTCATGATCAACAGCGGCTCGTCATTATTAATGTGGTCAATGGCCATGAGCGCGCTGCATGCCGCCCCCCTGGTTTCCTTGGTCATTTTGATAATAACCCCCTGCCCGTCGGTGAGGAGCTTGAGGACGCTATCGAGATGAAACTTGCTGCAGTCATCTCCCTGTACGAGAAAAATGAATCTTTTATCTCCTGAAATTCTTTCCAGATATTGAATCGCCTTCTGAATGATTGGCGTATTGCCAATCTCAATCAAAGGCTTGGGAAAGGGATATTCCGCCTGGTCAAAATATGGCGTCCCGCCGGCCATGGGCAGCAATATATTTATCATTGTGCACCCTCAATCTCTGCAATGGTCTGGGTTATATTAACATAGTTCACATCCTCAACCGTATCAACTTTCATGACATGGGCGCCGCTGGCATAGGCAGCCTTGAGGCCTTTTTCATTGTCTTCAATGATCAGACATTCCTTTGGTGAAACCCGAAGCCGCTCAATTGCGGTAATATACATTTCAGGATCAGGCTTTCCTTTGACCACGTCCTCGTTTGAAAGAACAAATTCAAAATTATGCATGATATTGGCCTTGGCCAGCATCACCTCCACCGACTGGCGCACCGAGTTGGAACCCACAGCCATGCGGTAGCCGTCATTTTTCAATTTTGCCAGGGCATATTCATGAAAGAAAGTCGGCTTGCATTTGGCATGGACAATTTCCATGGTGTATTGCTGTTTGATATCATTGATGAATTCATGGAGCGGGCGGGGCAATCCCTGCTCGAGGCTGAGCATTTCCAGCTTTTTCCTGGTGGGCAGGCCATCATAGGTAACCAGATGATCGTAACGACTGATCTCCATGCCGAAAAGACCCAGGGCCCGGTTCAGGGCGTCATAGTGCCAGTCCTTGGCTTCGATGAGGACGCCGTCCATATCAAAGACGATTGCTTTAATTTTAGTTGCCATAAAAAAACTCCTTGGCTGTTTCCGGATAATCTGTGCAGAGCATGATATCCCCCCTGCCGGAATCGGCAAGAATATTTTTATAATCCTGCCATTCAACAAGATATTCTCTGCCATGCAGATCAGGGGAAACAATGCATACTTTTTTACCACTTTGGAGATGTGAGGCAAGAAGGTCTCGATCTATCCAGTGGGAGTGGAACTCATCGAGCCAGACACCTTCGGCCCGTTCATAAAACGACGGGATGGTTTCATACTCACTCTGGCGGGTAAAGGCCTTGAGACCATTCTTGAAATATCCCAGGGCATCCGGCACCGACATGTCAAATACGAAATAATTTGATATACCGTAATGCTTAAGTTTCTGTTGCAGTTTTTCCTGGAGGCCATCGGCCTTGATATTCAGGGCAAGATAAAGATCGGTATCAAAGCTCGTGTATATTTCGAACAGATTATCCACTGAAAAGCAGTCTCCTACCGGCGGATCATGGGAAATGACCAGTTCGCCATTCAGGTCCCTGACATCGGTTTCGGTGCCGAAACCAAGGGAAAAAGAACGCTCAAAAGCCACAGCCGTATTCTTTTCAGAGACTTCTTTCCAGTATCCACGATGGGAGAGAATAATCATAAAAACACACCAATTAAAGTAAAAATGAAGCTATAACCGCTTTCAAACCAGACCCAGCCTCGAAATTTTCCCGACCAAGTCGCCATAAGTCAACCCATTGTAATGATAAGGGAAATCCTTGAGTTCATCAATACAATTTTCCGGCCTTGCCACCAGCGATTCATCAACCGAGACAGAATGGAGCATTCCATGCCGTGAGCAAAGATTTTCAACAATTTCTTTAATCTTCTGCCCTCGATGCCGAAATTTTTCTCTTGCTTCAAGCTCCACAGGATAATGAAGAAAAATAACCGGCACCCCGGGAAACACCTTTGCCACTTTTTCAAAAAAGGCCTGATACATTGAAAACAAATCTTCCACCGGCAACAATCCCAATGATTCATACTCCCGGTCAAATTCATCGGAATGGCGGATGTCAGAATAATGCGCGTAAAAACACCATTTCTGCTGCCGATTTCTGAAACACTGATCAGTCAGTTCACTGAATGAATCCATAAACAGGATATCCGGTCTCGGGTAGGAAAAAATATCATATTTTTGGTCAATGAGAAATGGCACGATATCCCGGCGCTCAAGATTCCTCTCAACCCGATCTGGCTTTAATTTCAACCCAGAGCCATCCTCCAACTCCAGCAAATGATCGATGCGTGATTTCTGGTGGTTGATCAGTCCGGCATCCCAGTGAAGCTGATGACACCTCCTTGCCGAGACATGCTACCCGCGCCAATACCCTGGGTCGGTGCCACAGGTATTTACAATAATTCCTCAGTCGCCTTCTCTGAACACGAAAACTCTGCATGGAGGTCATCAGGCCTGGATATTCCCCGTGATTATATATGCCGCGGCTGAAAATCTGCTCTGCCGAGCCGTTGGAAATTGGTTACGCTTTGCCTGTCCAGTTCATTCCGGGGGAAGAATATCCTGCAGATTAAGTTGAAGATGCTTGTCGGTAACCGTTATCTCGCCCAGGTTACTATACAGGTTGAGCCATTCGCGAAAAGACAATTCACGATCGGTACGAATATGATCATAGGCTTGATGCCAGTATTCCATCTTCGAGTATTTCGGCCAGTACAGATCGATATTCTCCCTGTCAATAATTACAAAACTTTCAGCAAAGGCCTTCCAGCTGTCAGCCAGGGTCCACTTGAGATCAAAGCCAATTTTTTGAAGATACTGGGTTGCCAGATAGACTTCACAGATTGCCGCCCGGGCATGATCATACATAGTCCTTTCAGAAACTCCTGAAGGCGGGCGCCGGTCATGGGGACAATCCCAATAATTGAGCATATCGGCGACGGTACCGAAGATAAACATATCGGAGATGCCATACATTCGATACTTGAAGGTGTTGAGGCTTAATCCCAATATCCGTTGTTCCTGCCGGTAATTGCCCGTTGCCGGAAAATTTTGCAGCATATTGATCAGAAAAACATCGACATTGGGCATATAAAACCGTTGGTCGGTGCGACTTTTCAGCACATACTGCAGATCAAGCTCTTTGGCCTTTTTCACCCCTGCCAGGGAAGAGACTATCTGGAAATTAATGTGCGAGGGACCGGGATTTTCCGGGGTTCTGCTCGTTACAACCACTGCCCCCAAGGCTTCTAGATTTTTAAGGATTACCGGATCTTCAGCCTCCCAGGTGGAGATGATGATAACGGTATCAGGGAAATGTTTTCGATACAGTTTCACCGTTTCAAAAGTAAAATCGTCGGTTTTGAGCAATGGCCCCTGCAAGACGATGCCCAATCTTCGGGTGGAGGCATTCTGATCAGACCATGTAGCAATCTCTGAGGATGATTCCGGGCGAAAATGAAAGGTGGCAAATTGCTTATGCCGGGCATGAAACACCTCCGCCATCGCACTAATAAGCGCCTCATTGTCCTCACTCCTGACACCTTTAAGAAATCTCTTAATAATCTTCAGTGAGAGACGGGAGACGGCCCTGTTTTTTTCCTGGATGATTTTCTTAAACATATTCGTTCAGATCTTTTTTGTCCGTTGGCAGCCTGCCGCCCGATATCCTTGATACAACTCTTCCTGAAACCGCTTTATTCCATGGCAACCCAGCTATCCGGAATTGCCGTATCATACCCCCATTGAGCCGGAGCGACGACTATTTTTCCCGGATCGGGATTCAACCATGCGCCCCACCAGCTGAAGGTGCTGTTGGCGATGATATAATGCCGGCACTGCTGCATGAGCCATAAATCCTCATAATTTTTCTCTTCGCTGTTATGGGAGATTATTGTGAAAGGATGCTGGAGCTTCAAGGTATTAAACCAGGCCGGATCGTCCGAAAAACAATAAAAATGAGGATCTTCAACCCGCTCTACGATATATGCAATGGCCTTCTGATAATATTCCACCGGCAGGGCATGGACATAATTCTGTCTCCTTGCATGCAGACAGACGGCATTTTCCCCTTTGATCTTTTGGGCTATCAGCTTATTTTCTTCGTCATGGGGAACGGTTATTGTAAAACTCCGGCGGATGACCTGCTCAATATCGGCAAAATACCGTTCATCCTGCCAATATCCCTGCAGATACAGCTGCCCAGAGACACGCAAATCCAGCAATCTGGATTCAAAAGCCTCCTGCTGCTCAATATAAGTCTTCATCCGGTACGGCAGGAAGCGGTTGATTTTTCTGGCATGATACCGCCGCTTTTCACCATTATCGGCAACAAAGGATTCTCGGGGGTCGGCAATTTCTTCATGGACATCAAAATGGCGCAGGCAATAATCACGGTTAAACGGATCATCCTCAAAGCCTGAATGAATATCGAGTTTCAGCGGTATATTATTTTTCAAGGCAAGCCGTTTGGCGGCAGCATACATGAAGAGCTGATTCCCCAGCCCCCCGTAAACTCTGGCAATTAATTTGCCTTTTTTGTTTTGAAAGAAATTCATCATATTTTTTTGTGACTCTTAAGTATTCGCAGCTTTTTCATGAAATTCTTGCGGCCACTTGCGCCCGGCCCGAATTTCGAAGCGATCAGGCCCGAAGGGTGCGTGACAGGAAGTCACGCATCGACGAACCCGCAGGAAGCGGGATTTCGTCGGCCAGCGAAGAAGTTCGGAAAAGCCGAAGCATATGAGCCGAAAGGATTCATAAAACAGCACAGTTATTTCACTCATTCTGAAAATAGTATAGGGCCATGTATTATTTTGAGGTCTTATGAAGGGCAACAACCCGGCTCAGGTCATCGATCAATTTTTCTTCTTTGTACTCCCAGTCCGCAGCCCCTGATTCCAGGTTTTCTTCATTATATATTGAAATACAGGTGCTGCCTGCCGATACACCGATACTGTTAAAATTACGGGCCCAGAGATGATATTCATTGGTGCTTGTCCGTTCTCCGGGCACCAGTTGAATAATCAGAGAATTTTTGCAGAACAGTGCGTAGCGAAAAGGTTGTCCATGGGGACCGATGATCACCGGCGCCTGTTGTAATAACCCAAGTTGTTCTTCAAGGGACAAACCGGACATGGTGATCCGTTTCATCCCCGGAAAAAATTCCGCAGCAATTCCAAAGACTGCATCTTCGTTGATCAGCCTGCGGGTCGCGGCATCCTGCCTGCTTAAAAATATCGGCGCCCCGGTTTTCTGCTCCCTTTGCTCCGGAGCAAATAATTCTCGAATTTGTTCGTAATACCTGTCCTGGCAGATAACCTCTCTGCCGCCTTCACTCAATAATGGGATATAAAAGGCCTTCTTGCAGAATACGGCGCCCTGACTTCCTTCGATGACATCTGACGCAGGAATACCGATCTTTTCAAGATACCCGAGCTGCCAGGATCGATGCCCCGGAGTGACGAGAATTTTGCAGCCCTTTTGTTGTTTAAGAAAATCCAGACATGCAACCAGGCGGGGCAGATGCTCCATGAGGAAATGGGCCCGGTTCCCCGGTGCCCTGCCGGCCAGGATGAAAACCGGATCATCGACTCTCTCGGCCAACAAACTCACCGGCCGCCTGATTTTTTTAGGAGACACTCCCTCCAATGAGGGACAGAGGTTCAAGATGGTGTTTGCATCAAAAAAGACATGACCTTCGGAACCGGTTACCCAGACGTTCTCAAGGGTATGAACAAACCGCTCCGGATGGCTGAAATCCACAGTACTGGAATCACCATAAAATTCTTCCTCGAAATGATTGCGATGGGTTGACCTGCCGGCGGTCAGGATAAGTGTGCTGTCTACAATCTGGGGATGGTTTTGGACAAAAATCAACGGCACGCCTAATGCCGTCTTTGTGGATGCATTGGCATCATGGATAAACTTTGCTATTTTGCTTAAAACTTTCATTGGCAACTATCAGATTTCCCCGGAGAGAACAAAAAAAATCAACCAATCACCTCAAATCTCCCCAGACAATAATGCAATTGCCGGAATGGGTCAGAGGAACTTCATCAAGAATCCGTGATCCGGGAATCATCGCCAGCAATTCATCCTTTTTGTACGATAAATAATCGGGCGGATTAATATCGTTATAGGTGATATAGCCGCGGACAGCCTGGAGTATTACTTTTTCAAGGTACGCGTCCTGAATCGATCTTCTCAGCTCAGTAAAGGCGTAATTGCTGATCAGCAGATCATACTGTCTCGTCTCGACAATATCCGGAGGTTGGAATGTGCAGGTTGATGCGCAATCAAAATTGTTCAAATATTTTTCTGCAAGCATCAATGCCGGTGCAATATCCACCAGGCAATAAAGCGAAGGTGAAAAAAAGCTGCTGATCACCCGGCACTGGCCGCCGTATCCGACGCCGATCTCACAAATACTCATATCATCAAGGCTGCCGAAAAGTGACTTGAGATCCGCAAGAACCTTGATATAGCGCAAGGTGGTGGGTGAAAAAACACCAATATCAGGATAAGAAAAAGTCCGAGGGTTGCCGTAATTATCGTTCTCCCGGAACACCTCTATTCTGCTGAAAACATCTTCATCGGATTTAACCAGATCAAGATATTCAGCCCCCTGTTCCTCGGTCATATGCTCAAGGATCTCATTATAAACAGGATTACGACGGAAATTGGCAAATTGACCTTCATCGGTGCCTGCCAGACGGCAGAAATCATTATAGGCCGTACTGTCTGAAAGGCTGCTGGACTTCTGGCGTTTTGCCCCGACTTTCTGCAACATTTTTTTCAAAAATTTTCTCATTATAGCTCCTGAGCTTCTTCCTTGGGGATAATCCCAAGTTCCAGCAAGGCCGGTCGGTGTTCTGCAAGGAAATCAGGATTCAAGCTGTTTCTGCAGACCACAACATTATCAGAAAAAACATCCGTCCTCAAAATATCGTTCGTTACATCTTCAAACATATATTCAAAAAGCTCCTTCACGATATTCTCATCAAATACATGAAAATGAATGAATGGGTATTTCACCGGATAACTTTTATGAAAATCCCGCTGCCAGCCGTCCTTGACAACGGCCGACTGGATGTAATCTTCATTATGTGTCTGATCATCAACGTCAGTCATATTTGTAAAATCAGAAATCAGATGTTCCAACTTGGTCGTTTTACGGTACCGGTCATAGGTATATTTATAATGAGGAATGGCATGATACTGGTAGCCATCCTTTTGAGTGATATAATAAAAATTCAAAAGAAGAAAAATCGGATTCGGAGAATGTTCGATCATATTTGAAGAAATCGAGCATTCATAACGGTCCTCAAGGAAGGGCTTCTCCTGCACTGCGTTATGCAGGTCGAGGATTATGGTTTTCCGGTCTCGCGATCTGACGCTGCCATGACGCCAAAAGGCCAATTCCTGCTGCGGATATTTCCTGAGTATTCTGAAGACCTTTCGTATATTCGACAGGGATCCGAATTTCAAAACATTGCCGAAACCACCGTCAAGAATATTGATATCCTCAACCCGGCAGTTTGCGTAATTGACCAGTTGTCCAACCGAGCCGCCGGCCCGGGCAACGCGACCTCGGATCTTCCTGTCTACTTTACCCTCGATATCAGTTTTAAGCAGTAACGGCATGATCCCTTCTTGATCCTCTTCCCTTATTTTTCCTGAAAATAATTTGTAACAATATAATCTTCAATAATTTCGTACTGTCTGCATAATTCCAGATTTTCCTGCATGGCTTCAAGACGGGAATTATAATCTTCGCGGGATAAATTTTTAATAATCTTCTTGATATTGGTCCATCGACTTACCCGGATTATCCCCTGCTCATTAAAATATTTATCGATATTGGTGCATCCCAGATATATGGGGACAGTGCCCACCGCAAAGCAGTTCATCAGCTTTTCAGTGAAGTAATTGTCAATGGAATTATTTTCAATGATGATTGAATACATATAATCATCCAGAGTCTGATTAATATGCACCCACTTATCAAAACCGTAGACATCGGCAATCCCCTGTTTTTCAAGTTTTCTGGCAAGGTTATAACGGTATCGGTGCAGTCGGCAGGACCGCTTTTTTGACGAGATAATTGAAACCATTTTACTTTTCTGTTTGATTCCAAAACTGCCGCCGCCATATTCCTCACCGATCCAGATCCCTCCGGCTGGCGCGAACTTGAAAACTTCAGGATTCATTCGCAATAATTTCGGATCATAGGTGAAAATCTGCTGAAATTGATCCATTACCTTCGGGGCTCTCTTAAAAACCTTGCCGATCAGGGCCTTTGACTCATAAAGCAGGCCATACGAAATTTCCTTCGGGGTATTGCATGCAAATATCTGTTCATTGGTATAAAAGGTCGGACGACTTTTATCCGAGCAGGACCGGTCCCAATTGACATACTGCGACTCCTTATTGGAAACAGTACATTTCACATGGGCAAAGCTGGTGTCTTTCAGATTAAATGTGATTTTCTGTGATGTCATCTTTCCCTGCCATCCATATTAAAACAATGAACCTGGATGAGCCAGTTTCTTTGTATATCCTGCTCTGGAGATATTGTTGTGAATATGAATCTTTGATGGATTCACTAAAAAGACAATAAGGAGATTTTTGTTGTTTATAAAAAAATTTGCCCAGGAGCCAGTCGGATAATTACCTGATTCAATCATTGCAGCTTATGCAAACGTTCATACACCCCTTTTTTCTCAAGAAGTTGCTCATGGCTGCCTTGTTCGACGATGCGTCCGCCCTGAATAACCAGAATACGATCAGCCTTCTTAATTGTTGAGAGACGATGGGCAATAACAAAGGTCGTCCTGTTTTTCATAAGATTATCCAGGGCCTTCTGCACTTCACGCTCGGCTTCGGTATCCAGCGCCGAAGTCGCTTCATCAAGAATAAGAATGGGAGCGTTTTTCAGCAGCGCCCTGGCAATGGAAAGCCGTTGGCGTTGTCCTCCGGACAACCTTGAACCAGATTCACCGATGATGGTTTCGAATCCTTCGGGAAGCTGCTTGATAAAATCAAGGGCATAGGCTGACTCGGCGGCGGCGATTACTTGATCCTCTGTGCACTCCATATCTCCGTAGGCAATATTCTTGTAGACCGTATCATTAAAAAGAATTGTCTCCTGGGAGACAATGGCAATTTTACTCCGCAAAGACTGGAGGGTTATGGAACGGATATCCTGACCATTAACCAGGATAGAGCCTTTCCCCAGATCATAAAATCTCGGCACCAGATTGACCAGGGTGGTTTTGCCGCCGCCGCTTATCCCGACAATGGCGACAATTTCACCACATTTTACGGTCAGGTTGATCTCCTCTAAGACATTTTCATGTTCATCATAATTGAAACTGACATCCCGGAATTCAATCTGCTTAACAGAGTCAGGCATCAGGGCAGTCCCGCTGGACATTTCTCTTTCACCCGGCATATCCAGCACGGCAAACACTCTCTCAGCTGCAGCAGCCCCCTGCTGAATAGCATTGTTCATCCCACTCAGATTTTTAATCGGTTCATAGAGCATCACAAGCGCCGCCAGAAAAGAAAAAAAGGTTCCTGGAGTAGAAGCGCCCTTAAGGACCTGTCCGCCTCCGTACCACATGATAAGGGCAATTCCCAAACCACCGAAGACTTCCATCAATGGTCTGGCAAAACTGCGCATCTTCGCATCTTTCAGGGTAAAATAAATGACTTCATCGAGTTTAACAGCAAAACGATCGACCTCATATTTTTCTTTAGTAAACGCTTTGACGATTCGACTGCCCACAAGAGTTTCATTCAGGATTGAATACGCCATGGCAATAGCCTCCTGCATCTTAATACTATATCTTCGGTAACTCTTGCCAAACATGGTGATGGAATAAAAGGTCAACGGCAGAAAGATAAAAGAAAGAAGGGACAGCTTCCAGTCCTGATAGAGAACATAGCCCAGCAAACCGATAACCCGGAAAAAATCACGAAGAATTGTTACAAGGGTTGAAGATACCGCATTTTGTAACAATCCAACATCATTCATAATGCGGGAAACTAACTCCCCGGTAGAATTTTTATGAAAGAAAGGAAGGGGTTGCCACATGACATGTTCAAAGAGCTTAACCCTGAGATTCTTGATGATGGTAAAGCCGACCTCCTCCATCATGTAGGAATAAATAAACTGAAAAATCCCCTTGACGATAAAGAGCAGAACCAGAGCAAGGGGCAAAATCTTTAACATGGAGGCATCCTGCTCAACAAAAATCTTATCAAGCAAGGGTTTTATTATATAAGCCTGGGTGGTGCTCAAGCCGGCAAAAATCACCATACAGATCATGGTAATTCCCAGTTTAAACCAATATGGCTTTACAAGTTCCAGTATTCTATGAAATAATTTTTTATCCGAGTCATTCACAATTCGCACCCAATATTTTTAAAAAAGCCGAAACCGATCATATACTTCATCATTCAAGGATAAACGGCCTGCATTTGCCAAACTGATCATAAAGAACACGGCAACTCTCATTTTATTGCTTCATTTTCTTCTCTGTTCAATCTGTCCAATATTGTCCCCATCGACAATATCAAAAAAAAGACACCTGTCGGCACATACGCATAGGCTGGTTCAAACAAACCAGTAAACAGAAAAGAGACAAAACCACCCAATACGGCTCTGGCATAATTTTTAACAAACCAACTCTTCCCCTCCCGGACAAGATGAATACATATTTTCAAAAAAATGACAATAATGCCGAGGTATAAGGCAAGACCAACAATACCTGTTTTAACCGCGATATTTATCGGCCCATTATGAGGTTCTTTATAAAGCGCGGTTTTTGGCCTATACCTTTCCGGAAGCCTGTTGGAATAGCCGTCTACATCTATTTTTGAATAATAAATGCCATGACCGTAACCAATTCCAGTGATTGGATAATCCTTGACGACTTCGATAGCTGTCAAGGTCATGGCCAGCCGTATATCCGGGGGTGAATCATACATTGCATAAAACCGGTTTTTAACCGGACTATACATTACCGCAACTGCAACAATTATCAGAAAAAACAAAAAAACTTTCTTGCGGTTTGCAAAGACTATTGCCAATCCGACTATCAAAGCGCCAAATGTTGCACGTGACTGCGTAGAAAAAATCAACAGAAATAATGGAATAAAACAAAACGAAGCTAAAACGCGACTTCTAATTGCCCTGCTTCTATCAAAGACAACTATACCAATCAATGTGATTGCAAATACCACAAAGAATCCGATCCAGTTTACCGGCACTGCGGGAAGACCGGTGCTAAGCTTCGTTATAAATCTTTGCCCTTGCCCCTTAAAATAAAAACTCCAGATCTGCCAGATTGAAAAAATGGTGGAAGATGCAATAAAAACCCAGGCAAGAACAACAAACTTCTTTCGTGAATTGAAAAAATTCACAATCAAAAAATACAAAACCACATATTCCAACCAGAAAGCCCGAAAATCATGGATTGTATTCCCTCTATCCAGAGACCAGATAACACTCAATCCGGCCCAGAGGGTGAACAAGAGAAGGGGCAATGACAGAGGCGACTTCCAGTGCAATGTCATCCGGCGCTTAAAAAGCAACCAGGCGGTTATCATCACAGCCCCGTAAAAACAGCCTTCCTTCGTGGTATTATTATGGGGGAATGGATTAACAAATATAAAAATTCCCAACATTATCGAAACAATGAGAGGAAGACTGATTTTATCTCGAATATCTTGCCACACCATCAGAGTTCCTTTAACACCTGGACCATAAAACCATTTCGCTAATCCGCATTAAAGGGGTTTCAGGTGATTCTTCACAGGGAAGGGGTGTTGTTCTTTTCAGACGCCTCAGACCTGTACTACTTTTCCAATCTGCTTGCAAGATATCCCACAGCAAAACCTTCGAAACGGAGACAACCCGGGGGCCAAACGCCCTGCCATTCTCAGCCATATTGTTGCGCAGTCCACTCCCGGTAGCTGCCGTCCATAACCGAACGCCACCAGGCTTCGTTGTCAAGATACCACTCGATTGTCTTCCTGATCCCTGTTTCAAAGGACTCCAGAGGCTCGTAGCCGAGTTGCTCCCTGGCTTTTGATGCATCAATTGCATACCGCCGGTCATGGCCGGGTCGATCCTTTACATACCGGACCAATGAGTCCGATGGCAGGCCGTTGGACGCAGGTGACAGAGGAAACCTTCCAGCCAGTGATTCCTCATGGGAAAAACAATCGTCGGTAATTGCGCAGATAGCACGCACAACATCAATATTCGTCCATTCATTATTGCCGCCGATATTATATACTTCGCCCACATCTCCCTTCGTGAGAATCAAGTCGATACCCAGGCAATGATCATCAACATGCAGCCAGTCGCGGACATTGAGCCCATCGCCGTAAATCGGCAAAGGCTTTCCTTCAAGAATATGGATAAGGATCAACGGAATGAGTTTTTCCGGAAATTGACAGGGGCCGTAGTTGTTGGAACAATTACTGGTAGTAACCTGGAGCCCATAGGTATGGTGGTATGCACGCACCAGATGGTCGGATGATGCCTTGCTCGCCGAGTACGGCGAACTCGGAGCATATGGCGTTTCCTCGGTAAACGGCGAATCATCGGGCTTAAGCGATCCGTACACCTCATCGGTTGAAACATGGTGAAATCTATGACGCGGCACGCCTCCTTCACCATCAAGCCATACAGATTTTGCGGCCTTTAACAGGGCATGGGTGCCTACCACATTGGTGGTTATAAAAGGGTCGGGGCCTGAAATCGATCGGTCAACATGGGATTCAGCGGCAAAATTGACAATGGTATCAATCTGTTCCTTGCCAAGCAGGTCTTCAACCAGGGCCTGGTCGCCGATGTCTCCATGCACAAAACTGTACTGTGAATTTCCTTCTGCCGCCGCAAGACTTGCAAGGTTTCCGGCATAGGTCAGTGCATCGAGCACAACTACCCGGTCTTCCGGATAGTTTGCCAGCCAGTAATGAACAAAATTGGCGCCGATGAAACCTGCGCCTCCTGTGACTAATAATTTATGCATATTATAACTATTTTAAATCCCTGAGCATTTTCCGTAAATTCTCACGCCAGTGAGGTGCCGCAGCCCCGAGTTCTTTCCATAAGCTCGATTTATCAAGCACACTGTATGCCGGCCGTGGCGCCGCTGTGGGATAGTCCTTTGTGGTGATTGGATTTATCGGCACCGCTTTCTCAAGGAGACCGATATTCAGCGCCTCTTCCTGGATTGCCACGGCAAAATCATACCAGCTGGCAACCCCTGCATCGGTCCAATGATAAATCCCGGTTATATTCTTTTGCGCTATCTTCCAGAGGGCTTCAGCAAGACCACCAGCCCAGGTCGGTGTGCCGATCTGATCACAGACAACATCCACATGATCCCTTTCCTTCATGAGCCTGAGCATGGTCTTGACAAAATTATTGCCAAAGGCGGAGTAAACCCATGCGGTACGGATTATAACACACTTATCACCCAGCGCATTAAGCACATTCTGCTCACCCTCATGCTTGCTTTCCCCGTAGACTCCGCTTGGGTTAGGCGTATCTTTAGAACGATAGGGAGATGATTGTTTTCCGTCAAAAACAAAATCAGTGGAAATATGCAACAACCGTATCCCTTGATCAAGGGCTATATTGGCAAGGTTTGCAGGACCGTCGGCATTTATAGCGTATGCAGTATCCGATTCATCCTCCGCCTTATCAACCGCGGTGTAAGCCGCAGCATTAATAATTACCTGCGGCTTAAAACTTGTAATCGTATGTCGCACCATCATCGCATCACTGATATCGAGTTCCTCGCGTTTCAATGGAATAATCTCGACGGAATCAGGAACGGACCGTTGCAACTCCCGGCCTAATTGCCCTTGGGCGCCGGTGATTAAAATTTTCATAAATACACTTCCGCATCTTGTAAGTTCGTGGCTGATGCGTCCTTTTCAGACAGGGTCGGAGTTCGTCCGTCAATCAACGGCCAGGGGATAGCAAGATCCTTATCGTCCCAGCGGACAGTCCTTTCATGCTCCGGGGCATAATAATCCGTGCATTTATAAAGAAATTCCGCTGATTCACTTAACACATAAAATCCGTGAGCAAAGCCTGGTGGCACCCACATCATGGTTTTATTTGCAGCGGTAAGCGTTTTTCCCACCCATTTACCGAATGTGGGAGAACTTTTGCGCAGATCAACCGCCACATCAAACACCTCGCCACTGATAACTCTTATTAATTTACCTTGAGAGTGTTTGATCTGATAATGAAGGCCCCGCAAGGTGCCTTGGATTGACATACTGTGATTATCCTGAACAATTTCCGCACGGATGCCGGCCTCGGCAAACTTTTTTTCCTGCCAGGTCTCCATAAAAAATCCGCGCTGGTCGCCAAATACCTGCGGCTCGATGAGGATGACATCAGGGATCTTCGTTGGAGTAAATTTCATGGACGTCTTTCATCGGCAAGAATGTTGAGCAGATATTCCCCGTAGCCGCTGTTTTTCAGGGGTTCTGCAAGTTTTTCAAGCTGCTCCCTGCTGATAAATTTCATCCGAAAGGCAATCTCCTCAACACAGGCGATTTTCAGGCCCTGACGGTCTTCCATGACCTTGATAAAATTTGCCGCGTCAAGCAACGAATTATGGGTGCCGGTATCAAGCCAGGCCGTGCCGCGTCCAAGAATCTCAACCCGCAGATTATCACGTCTGAGATACTCGCGGTTGACGTCAGTTATCTCTAATTCACCACGTACAGACGGGGTGATTTTTTCGGCAATGGAGACCACATCGTTATCGTAGAAATAAAGCCCGGTGATCGCATAATTTGATTTGGGGTTTTGCGGCTTTTCCTCAAGATCAGTTGCCTGGCCCTTTTCATCAAAAGTCACAACCCCGTATCTTCTGGGGTCCCGCACGTAATATCCGAAAACGATTGCGCCTTTTTCAAGTTGGGAGCATTTCTGCAGACTCCTGGAAAAACCCTGGGCATAGAAAATATTATCCCCAAGGGTAAGACAGACTGATGAGTTGCCGATAAATTCTTTGCCGATTATAAAGGCCTGGGCCAGGCCTTCGGGTTTCGGCTGCGCAGCATATTGAATGGATATTCCCCAACTGCTGCCGTCTTCAAGAAGTTCCATGAACTGCCCCTGATCTTCCGGGGTGGTGATGACAAGTATATCCCTGATCCCGGCAAGCATAAGCGTAGAGAGCGGATAATAAATCATCGGCTTGTCGTACACCGGCATCAACTGCTTGCTCACCGATCTGGTCAACGGGTAGAGGCGGGTTCCTGAACCACCCGCAAGGATTATTCCCTTCATGGTCTTCCCTGTATTTCGATTATGCTTTTATCGTCTGATTAATAGTCCTTCCAACATACTCCCAGAACCGGAAAGTCGCAAGACAGGAGTGCATGAAAAAAGGCGATCAGGGATTATCCCAATTGCCTTTGAGTGTAGGATATTTTGTGCAATAATGGCCGGCTGATAATGCCATAATTGTTTGATGGCAACCTTACTTAACTAATCCAGCCTTTCATCCAAAAACGGGCTTGCGTCAGCTTTGTATATCGTACCATCTTGCCCCTGATAATGAATTTGCAAAGAAAGTTTCTGTTCTAGCTCTTTTTTATCTGGAAGATACCAGCGCCATTCAATAAAATTCAAAATAACCAGAATCCCAGACTCATTATTAATTTTTTTCCACATGCGTTTCAACTCATCTTCAAAATGCTCATTAGCCTGGCGTGTGGTCGGTGAAACTTTTAATGGAATCATTTTGATTTCCCTTCCGGTTAAAAAAAACATAGCGTCAGGGCCGTTAGAATAGATGAGAGTTCCTGAAGGTAAAGACTTAATCATCTTTATTACTATTAATTCTTTTATATCCTTACGGGCGTAGCCTCTACCTTCCGCATGAATTTCTGAAAGGAAAACTGTAGTAGTTAAAAACTGCATCATCACAAAACCTGATAAAAAAACATAAAACAAAATGGCAATTCTTTGGGGGGATTCTCGAATCAAACTCAAAATGCAATTAAGTGTGCCCAGAAAGCCAATTAAAAGCAAAGGAGAAAGGATACGATCATCAAACGGTGTATGGGCATCAAAAAAAGTGCTGTTAATGAACAACATAAGTATATAGCTAAAAGAAAATATCAGTGCGATAATAGGAAGATATGAAAACGAAGGATTTTGTTTTGTTGAAAAATTTCTAGTCTGCTTTCTGAATAAAAAAATAACACTTATTATGACTACAACAATAATTAACAAGACAAAACACAACTTAATAGAAAATAATGTATCGGGCGGGAGATAGAACCATGCCGCAAGCGTAGAAACAGCATCGGTAACGTACTTTGCATCTATGGGGTGAAAACTGAATCCCCTATTTACCACTGATCCGGCTAACAGATAATTTTTAAACACCCAAAGTGAGATAGGCAACACACTAAGAACACTAAAAATAAGAACGCCAAACACCTTTTGTTTGGTTTGTTGTCTCGACAAAAAAATGATCGCAACGCAACCAGCAGCAACATTTGCAACTCCTGCATACCTTGTCAAAACTGCCAATGCTGTCAGAATAGCAGCCCCAGCTAAAGTTTTCTTCTTGAAACTCTTTAAATAGTTCGACAACAAATATAAACCAGCCACACTCAATAGCAAAAAAAGTGGCTCTGACCATGCCATTGAATGAACATTAAGCATAGTAGGAGAAGTCAATATCACTATTGAGGCTAAACATGCGGCAATCAATGAGTTTCCTGATTCTCTGAACATAATGTATCCAGCAAAGGCAATATTCACACAGAAGAGCAATGCGTGCAAGATTGCGGCACCATCCAAAATGTTATTAAAAAAAATGCCAGATACAGCAAGAAGCATTGGGTAGAATGGAGGGAAATGGCCGTTTCCTGAAAAGCTGGCAAATCCTTTTCCTTGCAGGAGGTTTCGAGCCGAATCAACATAACTCATTGAATCAACAGATAAACCGAGACCATTATTAGTGGCAAGACTCATGATAATAAAACCGAACAATGAAAAAACAGAAATGATAAATACACACAAAACAGTGGGTGGAATTTGATAAGAAGTAATATTTAACCGGGCTTTAATTGATTTCATCCAATTTCACCATAATCCAAGTGCAGCAGGGAACTACCAACAACACTTTGTTAATGTAATCATCTGGGACAGCTCATAACTGTGACTGCCAAAG